>JAKLJF010000594.1:0-3580 GCA_023151335.1 Thermoanaerobaculia bacterium
AAATAGTCGGCCACTGTAAAGGAGCGGAACAGGTCGGGCTGTGCAAAATGCTCCAGTAACTGTTTGTGCCGTTCCGTCATAAAAAACAACTCCACCGGAAAGGCGTACCGCTCCGGGTTTTCGTAAAAAAAAGGCAGAAAGGGATTGTCGGTAAACTGCTCCAGCACCAAGGCGCAGCCATAGTGCTCTGCCAGCAGGTGGCACAATGTGGTCTTACCTGCACCGATATTGCCTTCAATGGCGATGAACGGATATTTCATGAGACGGTGGACGGTGGACGGTAGACGGTGGACGGTAGGCAGGGTTGACGGTAGGCAGGCATCCA
Organism: Thermoanaerobaculia bacterium; assembly: GCA_023151335.1. Classification (GTDB taxonomy): domain Bacteria; phylum Bacteroidota; class Bacteroidia; order Chitinophagales; family Saprospiraceae; genus M3007. Next base: position 326 of record JAKLJF010000594.1, read on the forward strand.
CCGAAATTACAACATAACGACTTCCGACTGGTCGTCACAAGCCATATAAAGTTCGTCGATAGGTTTTTTCAAAACGGGATGTTCAAGGTCAGGGGCGATTTCCATCAGCGGTACCAGCACAAAGGCGCGTTTGTGCAGCTCGGGGTGCGGAATTTCAAGCCCTTTATCACGGATGATCCGTTTGCCGTAAAACAAGATATCGACATCGATAATACGCGGCCCCCACTTTTCTTTGCGGGTTCGGCCCATTTCGCGTTCAATTTTATTCACGGCATCCAGCAAACCCCGCGGATCGAGGGTAGTGTTCACCATGATCACCTTATTGAGGAAAGCTTCCTGATCCTGATTTCCCCAGGGTTGCGTCTCATACACATGGCTTTGCTTAGCGACTTTCCCTATCAGGCGGGAGATCAATGCAGCAGCCGTTTCCAGGTTTGCGGCACGGTCACCCTGGTTACTACCCAGGCCCAGGTAAACATTTATATATTTTTTAGCAAAGGAAGGCTGCATGAGTCAGGTTTGTTTAAAATAAAAATCAAGCGTTCGGCGAGCAAACGGAGGCAAAGGTAAAAAACAGCGCGTTGCCCGAACAGCAATTCGCTCCCGGTCGCCAGAATTGAAAAAGCGACGGCTAAAAATAAATAAAGGTTGACCTACCTTTGCGGCGCTTTTTTAAAATTCATCGGAACGACAAAAATTTCGCTACATGAAAAAACTTTTAATGCTCGCCACCGGATGTACGATCTTATTCGCGGTAGCTTGCCGGGAGGTCAACCAGGAATTGATCAACACGGTGGAAAATGGCTCAGCTGAACTCAAGCAAGTCATACCCGCTGCCGACTCTCTTGCCAAACGATCGGCCCAGCTGCTCGAACAATTGGCGGCTGCGCCTACGGGGATCCGGGCGATTCCGGAGTATAATTTTGCCGAAATTGAATTCAAAGCCCGCGCCATCAACGACCGGAGTCTTGAAGCCATCAAAATTTGTACAGAACATTCTCATAACCTTGATTCCTTGATACAAGGTTATGAGGACGGCAATTTAAAAGAAGAAACGCTTAAAGGCGCATTTTCAGGGTTGAACGAAAAAATAAAAGGGATGCCGAATGTTATCTCGCGAATGCAGCCGATCATGGCAGAAATAACCGAGAACTATGCCAGGGTGCTGGAAAAATGGGAAGCGTTGCCGGATACCGAAAAGAAAAAAGCGGCTTCCGACGCTGCTTCCATGACGGGCGAACCGACCAGCATTCAAGGGGCGAATCCTAAACCTACCGTTACTGAATTTGCACCGAAACCCAAGAATTAATTTTAACCGAACTGGACAAAATCCTGCATCTCAGCAAATTAAAGCACGGTAATCAATACCGGCTGGGATTCGATCATAAATCCAAAAGGTTCCAATAAATAGCCTTCCGCCGCGGCGATATTTATAAATTCGGATTCAAAGCCCGGCGCCACGGCTACCAGCAATCCGCCGCTGGTTTGCGGGTCGGCCAACATAAAACGTTGCTCCGCCGTGGCGCCGGCAATTTTATGTCCGTAGCTATCCCAGTTGCGATTTGTACCGCCCGGCACACATTTTAGTTCCAGGTAATATTGCAACATGGCCCGGTCGATCACCGGCACCTGATCAAAATGGATTACGGCACTGGTTTGACTCGCTTCGCACATTTCCGATAAATGGCCGAGCAGTCCGAATCCTGTCACGTCAGTCATGGCCTGTACAAAGGGCAACTGTCCGAAAAGTGCTCCGATCCGGTTGAGTTTTTTCATGCTTTGTGGGGCTACTCCGGCATGTTCGGGGAGTAAAACGCCCTTTTTCTGGGCGGTCGTCAATATGCCTACTCCAAGAGGTTTGGTCAGAAAAAGTTTGGCGCCGGGTGTGGCGCCGCCGTTTTTTTTCAAGTGCGTAATGGAAACCCGGCCGGTCACCGCCAGCCCAAAAATTGGCTCCGGGCTATCGATACTATGGCCGCCGGCGAGTGGAATTCCTGCCTCCGCACAAGCTTTACGGCTGCCTTCCACTACCAGGTTGGCCACTTCGGCAGGCAGGGTGTTGATCGGCCAGCCAAGTACAGCGATAGCGACCAGCGGTGTGCCACCCATTGCATAAACGTCGCTGATCGCGTTGACCGAGGCAATCCGGCCAAAGTCTTCCGGGTCATCCACAATGGGCATAAAAAAATCGGTGGTGCTGACCAGCGCCGTTCCATCACCCAGATCATACACCGCCGCATCGTCCCGCTCTTCGTTGCCGACAAGCAGTTGGGGAAATCGTGGATATGTTTCGCCGCTGGGTTTTAAAATATGATCCAGCACCCTGGGCGCTATTTTACAGCCACAGCCAGCGCCGTGCGAATATTGAGTTAACTTATATTGCGTCATAATCTAAACCATCTAAACCTTCATAAACCTTCATACCCCCTCCTAAAACTGCACCGTCATGCTCAAACTCGGGAGTATGGGCAACTGATTCACCCTGGTATACCGCACCCGGTCGAAATAGAATATGTTGGGCCGGTTGTATACATTCGTACAGGAGGCCGTAATTTCCAGTTTGCCGTGTTTGGAGAACTCGATGGTTCGTTTGACTGAAAGGTCCAGGCGGGTATAATACGGCAGGCGTCCGCCGTTGCGTTCGCCGGCATATACGATGCCGAGGTCTCCATTCCCACCCAAAACGTCGGTGGCAATACCGTCGTTGTAATTAAAATTGGTGTAAAATCCCTGGGTGAGGGTAAAGGGAAAGCCGGAACCCATATTCCAGCGCGCACCGAACTCCCATTGTTTCTTTTTTCCCAACAAGTAGGTGCTCACCAGATTCAGGTTGTGTCGCCGGTCGAACACCGGCGGGTAAGTTTGTTCGCCGTCAAAACGGTCTACAAATCCGAGCGAATAAGCGCCCCAGATGTAGAACTTTTTGGCTTCGAGTTTCATGGAAATATCAAGGCCTTTCGCTGTGCCCGTTTCTACTATAAAATTCGGGTCCTGGGTGGATAACTTATTCCGGTTCAGGGCGAACAACTGGGTAAAATCCTTGTAATAGCCCTCAATATTTATTTCAAAATTGTTGGTGATATCCACCTCGAAACCGGCCACGCCATGTACAGATTTTTGCAGGCGGTGATCGACCCGTTCAGTGGAGCCGGGTTTGTAAACCGTTTCTTCAGGCCCGGACAGGAATCCGACGAAAAGGTTTACCACATCGCGTTCGTTGACGGTAGAAAGCAGGTTTTGTGAGTACAAACCACC
>JAKLJF010000594.1:3624-3882 GCA_023151335.1 Thermoanaerobaculia bacterium
TGTTGTATTTCAAACCGAGCCGCGGCTCCGGCGACAGGTTGTTGAGCGATTGATAGTATTGGAGGCGGAAACCGGGTTCTATGACCAGGGGGCCGATTTTGCGCTTCCAGCGCATATAGGCGGCAATTTCCGTAGTATTTTCAAACTGGGTAAACTGGATGTTTCTGAAATTGATAAAAGTAAAATCCGTGCGGAAGCCTGTCAGTTCAAGGCCGTATTTGAGTTCGTTGTTGCGGTCAAAATTGGTAAAATTGAGTC
>JAKLJF010000595.1 GCA_023151335.1 Thermoanaerobaculia bacterium
CCGTTAAACCCGTTAAACCCGTTAAACCCGCTCAACCTCCCGTTAATGAAGTACGACCAACGCGGCGTTTCTGCCACCAAAGATGAAGTACATGCGGCGATAAAGCACCTCGATAAGGGGCTTTATCCCAATGCATTTTGTAAAATATTGCCGGATATCGCCGCCGGCGACCCGGCGTATTGCAACCTGTTGCACGCTGATACCGCGGGCACCAAAACCAGCCTCGCGTACTTGTACTGGCGCGAAACCGGTGATCTGAGCGTATGGCCGGGCGTGGCGCAGGATGCTATCGTGATGAATCTCGACGACATGGCCTGCGTGGGATGCACGGATGACATTGTGCTGTCCAGCACCATCGGGCGCAATAAAAATCTGATACCCGGTGAAGTAATTGCCGCGATTATCCGCGGTACGTCGGATTTTATTGACACCATGCGGGAGCAAGGAATACATCTGCATCTCGCCGGCGGCGAAACGGCCGACGTGGGCGATATTGTGCGCACCGTCGATGTGGGTTTTACGGCGTTCGCGCGCATGAAACGCGCCGACGTACTGATCAATCATATTCAACCGGGCGACGTCATTGTCGGGTTGGCCTCTTATGGCCAGGCGGTTTATGAAAAAATGTACAACGGCGGCATGGGCAGCAATGGCCTCACAGCAGCCCGGCACGACGTGCTGACGCATGATTACGCCCTCAAATACCCGGAAAGTTTCGATCCGGCCATACCCGATCAGCTGGTATATGCCGGAAACCGCCGCCTCGACGAAACGGTCAATATCGGCGACCGGCAAATTCCCGTCGGCAAATTGATCCTGTCGCCGACACGGACTTACCTGCCCGTGCTCCGGGAAATATTCCGCCTGTACCGCGAACATTTACACGGCGTTATCCATTGTACCGGCGGCGGACAAACCAAGGTGCTGAAATTCATTTCCAACCGGCACGTCATAAAAGACAAACTGTTCGACCCGCCTCCGCTCTTCCGGATGATCCGGGATAGCAGTGACGCCGACTGGCGCGAGATGTACCAGGTGTTCAATATGGGGCACCGGATGGAACTGTACCTTGCCCCGCAATTCGCCGACGACATTATTGCCATTGCCGGCAAATTCGGTATCGATGCCCGTGTAATAGGCTATGTGGAGGCCGGGGCAGGCGAGCGGGTGACCATAAAAAGCCACGCGGGCGAGTTTGTGTACGAATGAACAACTATTCGAGAAATATGAAACATTTACTTTGGCTTTTAGGCACCGCTTGTTCCGTTGCCCTCTTTTGGGCCTGCAAAAGCGACCCGGCAACCAAAATTCCGGCCCTGGAAAAAAGATATGAAGCCACCAATTCCCCGGCGCTGGCAGATACGCTGATTCAACTGTATCAGGCCGCGGTAAAAGTTCGTCCGGAACGAACGGCGGAAAACCTGCGCTACCTGAGCCGCGCGGCAGAACTGAAATTTTTGGTTCAGAAAGACGAGCTGACAGCGGTACAGTGGCTGAATGGCGCCATTAAGAACTATGGCGAAGGCCAGAATCTCACCGAGCCCATCGGTGTGCTGATGCGCATAGGACATGCCTATCTGTATAAAAACGCCGCAAAACTAACCACCAGCCCGGACGACGTGGATGAAATGCAGGCGAACCTGCGGAAACACTCCGTCTGGATCGACTCGAGCCTCGTGCGCCTGGAAAAAACAATGGGCAGTCCGGTGGTTACCGATAAAAAAAAGGCGGACGCTTTTATCGAAATCGCCGAAACGTATGCCAATCTGCTGGAAAAATCCAACCCGGATAAAAAGGTAGATCTGCTGCTGATGGCCGGCGCTTTGGCCAAAACCATCGGAAATCCGAACAAGGCCGTGCAATTGTATTACAACGTCGGCGAAAAGATGCCCGATCATCCCAAGGCGCCGACGGCCCTGTTTATGCAGGCCTTTGTTTATGAAAACGATTTGCAGGATATGCAAAAGGCGAAAGCGGCCTACGAGTTATTCCTGCAGCGTTATCCAAACGACCCCGATTACGCCGACGATGCCCGGACTGCCCTGCAATTGCTGGGCAAATCGCCGGAAGAGATTATCCGGCAGTTCGAGCAAAACCCACAGTAAATCTTTTTAGCGTGGACAGTTTCGCGCAGGGATATGCCCGCTTCATCCGTTCCGCGGGACCCGGCAGCCGGTTTCGCCTGGCGCCGACGCCCTCCGGTTTTTTGCACGCCGGAAACGCCGTCAATTTTACGCTCAACTGGCTGGCCGCACGACTGCATCCCGGCGCCCGCGTCCTGCTCCGGATCGACGACCTTGATGCCGACCGCAAACGACCGGAATACGTGCAGGACATTTTTGATACCCTCAACTGGCTTGGCCTGGATTGGGACGAAGGGCCGCGCGACCCGGATGATTTTGAAAACAACTGGTCGCAGCATCTGCGTTTACCGCTTTATTTCAACGCCCTTGACGAACTCCGGGGAGGCGGCTATTTGTTTGCCTGCGGCAAATCGCGCCGCGACCTCGAACGCTTTCAGGGTAAATACCCGCCGGAATTTCGCAACCAGCATTTGTCGCTCGACGATCCGAATGTGGCCTGGCGTGTCCGCACGCCCGAAGGTTTTCCCCTGCCCGATTTTATCGTTCGCCGGCGCGACGGGATTCCGGCCTACCAGCTCGCCAGCGTAGCCGACGATTTGCATTTTGGCATTACCCACGTTATTCGCGGCGCCGATCTGGAGGAGTCCACGGCTGCGCAATTGTTTTTAGCCGAATGTCTGAACCGGCCGGATTACGCCCGGATACAATTTTTACACCACCCGTTATTAAAAGATGATACAGGCATGAAATTATCCAAATCGGCCGGGGCATCGGCTTTGCGGCAATGGCGGGCGGAAGGGCGCCCGGCGGAGCAGGTGTTTAAACAGACCACGGCGTGGCTGGGGATGGATGCGGGTGGGGTTATTGCGGTTGGGGATTTGTTGCGCGAATGCAGGAAGGCGATTTGACAGCCAGTCAGGGTGCGTACACACAAAGTTTAAGAAACTTCCAAAAGTTTCATAAACCTGCTCTGGCTTACTCCGCCTCCTGAAACTTCCTCGCCACCTCCATTTGATACTCCTCCACCTTCTTTGTCCGTTTCCAGTTCTCGGCAGCACACAGGTCGGCCATTTGTTTTACTGTTTTGGCCAGTTCAGTTCCCGGATATTTCTGCTGGATATACGCCCACACATTTTTGAATTCCCCGTCAATTTCATCCGTTTCGTAACTGAACGACGGGGTATTGTCCGAGCCATTTGTCAGTACCAGCCGCATCCAGCCTTCTGAGTGCCGGGTTTCCTCCCGGAGGGGAAACCAGGGGTTGGCCCGGTTGAATTTTTCCCAGAAAGCGGCCTGATCGGCCACCTCCTCGAGGGTAATAATGATGCCGCCGTCGTCGAACATGGGGTTATTTTGCTCGGCTGTGCGTTGCCGGATATAGTCCGTCATGCCGGGCGTTGTTTTGGGGGTAAAAAATGCCTCGAATTTCCGGCAATCGACAATGGGAAATACCGATCCTTCGGCGGTGACGATCCGGAATCCGTTACTGGCCAGAGACTTTGTAACGGCTTTGCTGTTGGGATCGAATTTGCCTTCATAAATGGCATTGATGTCCTGATCCGTCCAGTTGATCTTTTCCGTAATCGTGTAAAAAGAGCCTTCTCTTTCCATCCGGCGGAAAAATTGTTCCAGCAGGATAAAGGCGGCGTCGGCCAGCGGCCCGCTGGCGTTGCTGAAATGCTGTTCCACGTAAGTCCACGCTTTTCTGCCGCTTTCGAGGGATTTGACGTTCAATCCGCCCAGGAATCCGGACAGCGCTGCAAGTGTTTGCCGGTCCGGGGCGCCGGCGCG
>JAKLJF010000596.1 GCA_023151335.1 Thermoanaerobaculia bacterium
AAGGATACCTACAGTGGCGGAATGCTCGACGTAGGTTTCACCCTGTTCTTTTAAAAAGCTGGCATTCGCAACCGATTCCGTTATTTTGCGTTACATAGCGTTCTTTCGGTGTCCGATATGCGTTTTTCCCCGGTTGTTTTCTGTTTTATATGGCTGCTCCCTCTCGCGCTGACTGCGCAACAGGGAGCAGTTCGTATCGTGCGCGGCCAGGTGACCGACGCTGAAACGGCCCTGCCGCTGGCACAGGTATCGGTGTCGGCTTCGGGCAGCAGCCAGATACGTTACACCAACGAAGAAGGGCGATATGAAATCAGGGTGGACAAAAAAGCGGGCGAGTTGCGCTTCGAAAGGGTGGGGCATCGTATGCTGGTATTGCCCCTGAGCCCCGACTCCCTGCAAACCCTCGACGTAGCCCTGGAACAGGAAAACCGCCAACTGCGCGAGGTGACCATCAAACCCAAAAAATACCGCAACAAGGACAATCCCGCCGTGGAACTGATCCGGCTCGTGATCGAAAACCGGGACAAAAACCGGATCGAAAATCTCACGACTTACCAGGACGTACAGTACGAAAAGATCATTTTCGGCCTCGGCAAGGTGACCAAACGATTCAAAAACAACTTCCTGCTCAAACCCATCCGTTTTATCTGGGATAACGTGGACACCGTAAAAATGCCGGGCACACCCGTGACGCCGCTGTTTTTGCAGGAAAACATGTATCATTTTTACAGCCAGAATCCGCCGAAGCGACAGAAAAAGTACCTGCACTCGGTCAAATCCGTGCGTTTCGGCGGGGCGGTGGACGACGAGGGCGCCGACAAATCGGTGCAGTACCTGTTCCAGGGCGTGGATATTTACGACAACAACATCACCCTGACGACCAACCAGTTTGCCAGTCCTATTTCCAACAACGCCCCGATGTTGTACCGCTACTATCCGATGGATACTTTCGTGGAAAACGGCCAGCGGATCGTGCGGCTGGAATTTTATCCCCGGAACAAAACGGACATGCTGCTCCAGGGCGACCTGTTCATTGCCCTCGACAGCACTTACCCCGTCACGCGGGTGCGGTTTATGGTCAATCCCAGCGTAAACCTCAACTGGGTGCAGTGGCTGCAGGTGGAGCAGGAATTCGACCGCGACCCTTCCACAGGCCGGCGTATCCTGGCGCGGGAAGATTACCGCATGTACCTCGGCCTGTTTTCCAAAAAACTGATGGGTATGTTTGGTCAGCGGTTCGTGGAGCACCGCAACGTGCGGATCAATGAGCCGCTGCCCTCGGATACGCTGTTCAACCCCGCGGGCAAAATCGTGGTGCTGCCCAACGCCGACCGCTCGAAAGACTCCGTGTACTGGAACGCCACCCGGGTGCCGCTCAACCCCGTCGAAGTGCTGGGCTACGAGAACATGGACAGCATCCTGCGCTCACCCTGGTACCGCCGCATGACCCGCGCCATGCGCCTGATGGCCGGCGGATTCATCGACCTGGGGCCCAAGGTGGAACTCGGCCCCCTGCACAACGTCTACGCCTTCAACGGCGTGGAAGGCAACCGCTACCTGCTGCTGGGGCGCACCACGCCCAAATTCAGCAAACGCTGGCAAATAGAAGGGCAGGTACAGTACGGAACGCTCGACCGGCGCTGGAAAGGCGCGGCAGGCTTGGCGTATGCCCTGGGCCCCACGGCCTACAATAAATTTCCCCTGCACCTGCTGCGTTTCAACTACGCCAGCGACCTGCGTATTCCCGGACAGAATCAATTTATCAACAACTTTATCGGCACGTCGATCGTGCGGGGGCGCAACGACAAATTGCTGTACTGGGAGCAATACAAACTGCAATACGAACGGGAATACAAAAGCAACTTCTCCTGGATGGCCGGTCTGGAGCGCGAACAACTGAAACCCGCCGGGGCGCTCCATTTCGAACCGGTGGATGCCGGCGCCGCGGCCGGGCAGCCGGTGACCAGCACCCGTTTTTTCGCCCAGCTGAGGTACGCTCCCAACGAAACCTTCATGCAGGGCCAGAACGGCGTCCGCCTGCAGGTGGCATTCCGGTTCATCGCGCAACTGCGCTACACCCGCGGCGTAAAAGGATTGCTCGGCGGCGAATACAATTATGACGACGTGTACCTGTTCCTGCAAAAATTCACCAATACGCCGCCGCTGGGTTACAACCGGCTGTCGCTGGAAGCCGGGGGCGTGTTCGGCAAAGTTCCCTACCCATTACTGACCATACACCGCGCCAACCAGAGCTATATCTATCAGGATAACGCCTACAACCTGATGAACTTTATGGAATTTATCAGCGACCGCTACGTGGGGCTCAATGTCAACCATTTTTTCAACGGCTTTTTTCTGAATAAAATACCGCTGATCAAAAAACTGAAACTGCGCGAGGTAGCCACCATGAAACTGCTCTACGGCGCCGTGTCATCGCGCAACCGCCCCGACGACGGCTCGGGCCTGTACCGTTTCCCGACGTTGCCCGACGGCACGCCCATTACCTACACGCTCGAACGCAAACCCTACCTGGAAGCGAGCGTAGGCGTCAGCAATATTTTCAAGATCATGCGGATCGACTACGTGCGGCGGTTCAATTACCTGAATTTACCGGGAACGACACCGCATGGGATACGGGCGAAGTTGCAGGTGGAGTTTTAGACGTTGCGGCAGTTCGATCACCTTGGCGCCCCAGTTTTCGGCGGCGACTTTTTGGGAAAGGCGCTCCCCGATGGCAAAAAAAAGCAGCAACATTTCGCAGTTGATTAATCGGGCGGCAAAAAGTTTGTATGTGTATCTGTTGAGCGAGGTGGTAGAGCCAAGTTAGACCTGGCAATTATTCCTTGAAATTTTTGTCTTGTTCTGCATTTCCAGTTAATACTTTCGGGGTGTAACTTTGCAAAACAATGGCAAGAGACTTTTACCACGACGTTGTCCGTAAAGCATTGGAACAGGAAGGATGGAAAATCACCCATGACCCTTTTCCGTTAAACATCGGCAATATTGGCTATGAGGTCGATTTAGGCGCCGAAAGATTGATCGCTGCCGAAAAAACCATGAGAAGAGAGCCGTCGAGGTGAAAAGTTTTACCGGGCCATCCGACATCAACGAATTTCACCGGGCGATGGGCCAATTCAACGACTAATACGTTGTTTTAGAAGAGGTGGAACCAGAGCGGTTGTTGTTCTTAGCTATCCCGGAAGAAATATGGATCGGCTTTTTCCAGGAACGGGCGATCCAACGAGCCGTGGAGCGTATCGGCGCGAAAATCATCGTTTACAGTCCAATCGAAATGACAATTAAGCTATGGATAAAATAGGAAAATACCAGGACATCATTATCGAATTTCTGGAAGAGTATGCCAAAATAAAGCCCGCAAACCAGCCGGAAGTGGAGAACTATGTCATTGCCGACCGCGAGCACAACCATTTTCAACTCCTACGCATTGGTTGGCAAGGACCTCAATACGTGTTTTCTGTGGTGTTTCATTTTGAAATTAAAAACGGCAAGGTCTGGTTCCAGCGCAATACGACGGAACTGGAGGTAGTGGATGTGCTGATGGAAAAGGGTATTCCCCGGGAAGATATAGTGCTTGGCTTCCGCCCGCCCTACGCGAGACCATATACGGGATTTGCCGCGGCATAATTGGGAGTCCGTCATCATTTCAAATCGTTCCGCAAGATGAATAATACAACTCCATATCTGCCGGGGGATAGCTTATGGAAAACCCAAAAAGAGAACCCCCTCGGCAATGAGCAAATCCCATGCTCCCCTTTGCCAAAAGAGTTCTCCCCTCAAATACCGGTATTGCGCCGTTTCTAAGCTACCGTTGCAACATCAGCTTCCGCGTCGTTATCCCTTCATCCGTTTTC
>JAKLJF010000597.1 GCA_023151335.1 Thermoanaerobaculia bacterium
GCGGATCATTACCCATTTTTCGTCGCCCAGCAGGAATTTCCAGCCGTCGAGGTCTTCCATGCCCTGGATTTTGTAGTTGCCGAATGATTTATAGGAGCGGGCTTTGCAGGCGGCGATCACGGCCTGTTTCTGCGCCTCAGTGATGTGCAGGTCGTCGCGGTCGAAGGCGAAGGCGCCCACGGTGTCGTACACTTCCTGTACGAGGCCTTTTACGGTTTTACCGGTTTTGGCCATAAATTCGAGCACCAGCAGGCCCATCCAGATACCGTCGCGTTCGGGGATATGGCCTTTTACCGCCAGGCCGCCCGACTCCTCGCCGCCCACCAGCACGTCTTCTTTCGTCATGATCTCGGCGATGAATTTGAAGCCGACTTTGGTGATCTCATAAGGCAGGTCGAATTTCTCGGCCATTTTTTTCAGTTTATCCGTCACCGAGAAGGTAAAGACTACCTTGCCGCGCATGTTTTTGTATTTGTACAGATACAGCGTCAGGATGAGCAGCAGGTGGTGGCTGTCTACGAAATTGCCGTCCTCGTCGTACATGCCGATGCGGTCGGCGTCGCCGTCGTTGGCCAGGCCGGCGGTGATCTTTGTGTTTTTGCGAATGGTTTCGCTCAGCAGTTGCAGGTTGCGGTGGATGGGTTCCGGCGCCTGTCCGTGCATGCCGGGGTTCACATCGCAGTGCAGGAACACCGACCTGGGCAGCAGTTTACGCACGGCGCGCTGGCCGGCGCCGTACATGGCGTCGTAGGCGAGTCGGCCGGCGTTTTGTTTGATGGCCTTCAGGTCGAAGTTTTTCTTCGCATGCCGCAGGTACATCGTCTCCAGGTCGACGTCGACAAACAGTTTTTTCTGCACCAGTTCGCCCACGGTGGGCAGTTTGGTCAGCGAGCACACGTCCGGGATCAGGGCTTCCACCTCGGCGATGCCGGCCGGTACCATGGGGCCGCCGTAGTGCGCTTTCAGTTTATAGCCGTTGTAGGAAGGCGGGTTGTGGCTGGCTGTGATGACGATGCCGATCTGGCTTTTTGTTTTTACCACGCCCAGCGATACCATCGGGGTGGATACAAATCCCGTGGCGACGTGACATTTGATGCCGTAAGCGCCGAGTACGCGGGCGGTGGTTTCGGTAAACAGCAGTCCGCCGAAACGGCAATCATAGCCGATCACCGCGCGTTTCATGCCGTGTTTTTTCATGTACAGGGCTGTCGCTTCCGCCACGCGCATTACATTATCTACCGTGTAATCGTCCGCGATGATCGCGCGCCAGCCGTCCGTTCCGAATTTGATTGGTGTAGCCATTCGTCCTGTTTTGAGTGTTTTTGCCCGCCGGCCCGGAAAGCAGGCGTAGAAGTTAATAGATACCGGGCCCCGTTCACGGGCAAAAATATTTGAAAGGAACGTACTTTTGTTGCCCGGTTGAAAAAATTACGCCGGCATACCTCATTGTGACAGATTCCTACCGACATAAAGGCCTGCGAAAGCGCCTGGTGGACGACCTGCGCCGGCGCGGCATCCGCGACGAGGCCGTGCTGACCGCCATGAACGCCGTACCCCGCCATTTTTTTCTCGATAAAGCCTTCGAAGAACACGCCTACGACGACAAACCCTTCCCCATCGGTCACGAACAAACCATCTCCCAACCCTATACAGTGGCCTACATGACCGCCCTCCTGGACGTCAAAAAGGGCGACCGCATCCTGGAAATCGGCACCGGCTCGGGTTATCAGGCGGCTATCCTGGCGGCCATGGGCGCCCGCGTGTTTACCGTGGAGCGACAGGAAGCGCTGTACTTGCAGGCCCGCGACCTGCTCAAGGCCATGGGCATTACCAGTGTGCGCTGTTTTTTCCGCGACGGCGCCAAAGGGCTGGCCGAATACGCGCCCTATCAGGGCATCATCGTCACCGCGGGCGCGCCGGTGGTGCCGGAACCGCTAAAAGAACAGCTGGCCGTGGGCGGCATTCTGGTCATTCCCGTGGGCGAAAGTGTGCAATATATGTACAAGATCGTCCGCCTGTCCGCCACCGAATACCAGGAGGAAATCCTGGATGCGTTTATGTTCGTGCCGTTTTTGGAGGGGGTGCAGAGGAAGTGAGTTTGGGGTGTTGAGTTCAGGCAGGTGTTGTTTCCCGTTTGCTGTAAATCAGGATGTCGGTGGGGATGTGCAATTGCTGATTCAGCATCCGGATCTGGCTCATTGAAAGATCGCGTTTCCCGCTAAAAATCCCGGTTACCCGGTTGGCGCCGAGCATTTTGGCGAGGTCTTTTTTGGTGAGTCCCAACTGCTCCAATGCCTCTTCGATTATTTGATCATTTTCCCGGTAGAAATACCTCCGGATGAAACGATTGTTACGAAGATCATTCCGGGAGGAAAAGCCGAGGTATCCAGCAGCATTGTGTGTGGCATCGGGGTTGAAAACGTTTGCGTGAAAAGCACCCTGCCATCGGCGGCCTGAACCAACAGTTGTGCGCCATCCAATGATCCGGCAATTTCAATAGTCGCCGTATGCTGAACGATTGAAGGGAATATCCTGACATTTGAACGCGGCAATTCATATTCCTTTACCGCCGTAGTCAGGCAGCTAACATTGGAAATCAAGGAGTTATAATTTACACTTGCAATGAACGGATTATACCCGTCAAAACTGCCGGTTCCGGTTAAAGAATTCCTTGACACACCTCCAAATACGATATTATTATCCCTTCCGATATCGAGCGTAAAGCACCGGGTAATTTCTTCGTCAAACAGCATTTGATTTTCAAGTACGCCTTGCGTGGAAAATACTTCCAGCGTCCTGAGTCCCGTTGAATAAATCACTTCATTAATGCAATCATAGGCTATATCGTACGAAAGATTGGGCCAGGGGTCGCGTTGCGTAAGCCACTCCCATTGTTTGCCGGCACTGCATTTGGAAATAAATCCGTACGTCCGGTTTTGCTCCGGCGTCGGCAATTCCAGATCGCCCAACTGAAGCGGGGCATTATTGAAATTTCCGGTTAAAAATATATTCGACGCTTTGTCTACTTCGATTTTAGTGTCTCCTATAAATATTCCCTGCGTATTTTGTGAAAACCAGACGATGTCTCCATTTTCATCAAATTTGAATAATACCATTTGGCCCCCCCATGGATAGGGGTTGTAAAGCGTGATATCGGGGGTGACATTTATTTGATTGGACTTAAACATTAATACCCCGTACGTTGAATTGTCCGGCGCCGGCTTGATGTCGGAGCCCCAAACATTGTTGCCGCCGGAGGGACTGTTTATGTCCCATTTCCAGATCGTGTTTCCAAATTTGTCCAGCCTTGCCAAAAAACCGCCGTTCCAGGATTCTCCTGCCACGAAAATATCATCATTCGCCGAAAGGCTCAGGGCATGTACGGTGGGATAGCCGCTAAATATCCTTTTAGCCCATTCGGCCTCTCCTGTTTTTTTTATTTTGGCAATAAATCCCGAGCGTTCAACCTCCGGTTCCAAAACAATAGTGTCAAGAAACAGGGTGTCGATAATTTCACTCGCAATAATCAGATCTCCCTGGCTGTCCAGATCAAAGCCCATAAAATTATTGATCAAATCCAGATCGATCTCTTTATACCATTCCACTTCTTTGTTTTCATTGTATTTAATAATAACCATATCCTTATATAATCCCCCGGCATACAGTGTATCATCATTGATCACAATGGAGCCTTCAAAATAACTGGCAGTATAGACATTACCCTCTTGGTCCGCCCTGACTGTGATGCATTTATCATATTTTGAGTAATTTCCAAGAGGGGAAAACAATTCCCAATCTATATTTTGAGAGAAAACAGGGCAGGTCAGGAGTGCAAAGACCGGGGTGATAATCGCTTTTACATTCATATCTGA
>JAKLJF010000598.1 GCA_023151335.1 Thermoanaerobaculia bacterium
ATCGAGGTCGCGTTTGCCCGAAGTAAGGGCGACAATGTCGCCTTCCCGGAGTAAATGTTCCATCTTGCCGATGCGGTTTTGGGGAATATAGAACCAGGTATGGCTGTTCAGCCGGTCTTCGGCGGCTTTCAGGGCCCGCCAGGTGCTGTTGTCGTGCAGGGGCGGGTATTTGGCAGGGCGGGCTGTCATGTAACTGATTTTTTTGTGGTAAATGACACCGCCCAATTGCCGGGTAATATCCTCCAGATAGCCCAGTTTTTCTGCCTGCAGCAGCCAGCCGGAGAAATAATGCATACGCGAAGCATATCCTTTTATATTTCCGCCCCAGTAGCGCAGTTGCTGAACTATATGCTGAAAAGTATCAAAGGAGGGTTGCGCGGCCCGTGCTGCCAGCGCGACAGCCAGGCTGTTTTCCATGAAGGTCCAGCAATCCAGTTGCCGGAGGTTGATTGTGAGTTGTTCTTCCGTCTCGTGGTCAAGTGTGCCGTGCACGTAGGGTGTACCCAGAAAAGAAAGGGCGACAGCCAGGGTTTGCGCGGGTAATTGTCGTTCCGTGGCAGCAATTTCCAATTTTTGTTCAAAAATGGAAATGTCTTGCGGGTTGGTCGGCTTTGCCGGCAGTTCCACTGTTTCCGGTATGTCGGCTGACAATACCGGCATCACCGGCACGGGACCGTCTGCGCCGGGCGCCCACAAGGATAAAAGGCCGGATAAAAGGATATTACTAACTTTCACGGGAGAACAGGAAAAAATCGTGGCTAAAATAGGAACTCTCTTTTTTATACGCAAATGCAGGTATCCAAAAATGAAAAGCGCATGTGGCAAAAGGCCTTATTTTCGCCCTTTCAAAACGTGTAATACGCCCGGAGGAAAGTTAAAATTCAGCCAATTATGCCGCGAAACAGCGCACTTTTGACCTTTGCCCTGATAACAGCCTGCTTTATTTCTGCCAACGCCCAAAATTTCCGCATACAGTTGGCCGCTTACACCGATTCCGTACCGCCGTCGTATTTCAAAGACCGGGGCGTCAACGGCGTTATCCCCAGCATGGACGGGAATGGCGTGTACCGTTATTTTTTCGGTTCCTATCCCACCCGTTTTGACGCGGAAAAGGCGCAAAGTCAACTGATCGCCAAAGGATTCCGGTATGCTTCCATCGTCGACCTCGAAGAACAACGCGTGCTGGGCAACCTCGATGCCTGCGCCTATTTTCCCGGCGGGCCGGAATACGAGGCCTCATCCGACAGTGTGCGACTCCTCCTGTTTGATCTGGGCAAATCCCTGCTGACCGCCGACGCCAAAAAGACCCTCGACTGGGCTTACCAGCAATTGCAAAAAAATCCGTCGCTGGAAATCCGTATCCTGGGCTATACCGACGCCGTGGGCGCGGGCAAGGCCAATATCGAACTGGCTACCGAACGCGCCCGGGCTGCCCGCAACTACCTGGCAGATAAAGGCGTTAAGGCCGAACGTATGCTGCTGCGCGTGTTCGGCGAATCGGCAGCCGTGCCCGCCGAAGGCGATACGGAATATGAAAGCGAACTGGCGTATTTGCGCAAATATTTCCGTTCTGTGCTGATCGCGCTGGTACAACCGTGATATACGTTTACGAAACTTTGAAAGTTTCGTAAACGTCCAACCCTGATATACGTTTACGAAACTTTCAAAGTTTCGTAAACACCTTGATATACGTTTACGAAACTTTCAAAGTTTCGTAAACGTCTACCGTCTGCCGTCGTCCATGACCAACGAACAATTCAAAGACTTCTCGCCCACCGTCCCCACCGATCCGGGCATTTACAAATTCCTGGACGCGGGGGGCACTATCCTGTACGTGGGCAAAGCCAAGAATCTGCGCAACAGGCTGAACTCTTATTTCGGCAATAAAAATTATATCACGGCAAAAACCAAGGCCCTGATCAAACACGCCGACCGTATTGAATTCACCATCGTCGAAACGGAGACGGACGCGCTGTTGCTGGAAAACACCCTGATCAAACAACACCAGCCGCGCTACAACGTGATGCTGAAAGACGAAAAGTCGCCGCTGGTGTACATCTGCATCAAAAACGAGCGCTTCCCGCGGGTATTCCTCACGCGGAAAACCATTCGCGACGGCTCCGCCTATTTCGGGCCTTACCTGTCCAAAATGCGGGTGGCCCAGATCACCGAACTGATCCGGAAGCTGTTTCAACTGCGTACCTGCACGCTCAACCTCAGTGAGGACAACATCGCCAAAGGCAAATTCAAGGTTTGCCTCGAATATCACATCAAAAACTGTGCAGGGCCTTGCGTAGGGTATGAAGACGAAGCCTCCTACAACCGGAAGATCGAACAGATCAAAAATATGCTGAAGGGCAATTTCAACGCGGTGAAAGCCCACCTCAAAGCGGAGATGCAGCATTTTGCCGAAAATCTCCAGTTTGAGCAGGCGCAACTGATGAAAGACAAACTGGCGCTTTTTGAAGATTACCAGGGCAAAAGCACGGTAGTGAATCCCTCCATCCACGATGTGGACGTATTTGCCATTGCCGGCGACGAAAAAGAGGCTTATGTCAATTATCTGAAGGTAGTGAACGGCGCCGTGATCCATACTTACACCCTTACCCTCACCAAAAACCTCGACGAAGACCAGGAGACCCTGCTGGTGTACGCCATTCAGGCGCTGCGCGAAAAATTCAACAGTGTTTCCCCGGAGATCATAGTGCCCTTCACCGTGACCCTGCCCGGGCTGACGGCGACGGTGCCCAAAATCGGCGACAAGAAAAAACTGCTCGAACTGTCCGAAAAGAACGTACAATACCACCTCTTGCAGCAGAAACGCGACGCCGCCAGCAAAACCGGCCGCCAGACCGCCGCCGAACGCATCCTCCGCACCTTGCAAGCCGACCTGCACATGAACGAGGCGCCGCTGCACATCGAATGTTTCGACAATTCCAATATACACGGCGCCAATCCCGTGTCGAGCTGCGTGGTGTTCCGCAACGCCAAGCCCGCCAAACGTGACTACCGGCACTACAATGTAAAAACCGTGGAAGGCCCCAACGACTTCGCCTCGATGGAGGAAGTGGTGTTCCGGCGCTACAAACGCCTGCTTTCAGAAGCGCAGGACCTGCCCCAGCTCATCATCATCGACGGTGGCAAGGGGCAGCTCAGCGCCGCCATGAAAAGCCTGCGCGCCCTCGGCCTCGAAGGCAAGGTCACCGTGATCGGCATTGCCAAAAAACTCGAAGAGATCTATTTCCCGGACGACCCGGTACCGCTGCACATCAATAAAAAATCGGAATCGCTCAAACTCATCCAGCAGGCCCGCAACGAAGCCCACCGCTTCGCCATCACTTTTCACCGCGACCAGCGCAGCCGCAATTTTCTGAAAACCGAACTGACGGAAATTCCCGGCATTGGCGCCAAAACAGCGGAAAAATTGCTTCAACA
This sequence comes from Thermoanaerobaculia bacterium, assembly GCA_023151335.1. Lineage (GTDB taxonomy): Bacteria > Bacteroidota > Bacteroidia > Chitinophagales > Saprospiraceae > M3007. Next base: position 3,436 of record JAKLJF010000598.1, read on the forward strand.
TTTTGGCTCAGTGGCACGGCTGCGAGAAGCCGCCGCTGAAGAAGTGGAAAAGGTGGCGGGAAAGCCGCCGCCGAAAAGGTGGCAAGGTATTTTTTTAGTGATGAGTGATGAGTGATGAGTGAATTCCCTCGAGTAAAAAATTCATCATTCATCATTCATCACTATCCGCTCTCTTTTTTCTGAGTTCGTGCAAGTTTATTCCCACTGTCAAACTCACGTAATTGCTGGCCAGATCCAGTTCGCGGATAGAGTCTTTGCCCCTTACCACGGCAGTGCTGTTGAGGCTGAGTACCAGCGGGCGCAAGCGCCAGCCAATGCTCCAGGCCATTTCGGTTAAGAACAGGGGAGACGACGACTCCAGCAATTGTATCCGTTCCGTTTCCAGTATACCTACCCGGCTGTTGATGTTGCCGTCGAGATAATTGACCCAGACAA
>JAKLJF010000599.1 GCA_023151335.1 Thermoanaerobaculia bacterium
CACCGTCCACCGTCCACCGTCCACCGTCCACCGTCCACCGTCCACCGTCCACCGTCCACCGTCCACCGTCCACCGTCAAGATATGAAACGATTCCTCGCATTTGTCATCAAAGAATTCCGCCACATCTACCGCGACCGCCGCACGATGATGATCCTGTTCGGCATGCCGGTGGTGCTGGTATTGTTGTTCGGCTTCGTGCTGACCAACGAGATCAAAAACGCTTCCATTGCCGTGCTCGATCCGGCCAAGGACGAATCCAGCATCCGGCTGACCAACAAGCTCGCGTCGAGCGGTTATTTTCGGGTGGAACGCAACCTGACTTCGGCGGAAGATCTGGAACCGGCTTTCCGGCAGGGCAGGATCAAGCTGGCCCTGGTGTTCCCGCCCGATTTCGGCCAGCGGCTCGACCATGAAGGCACGGCGCAAATCCAGCTCATCGGCGACGCCAGCGATCCCAATACCGCCACCACCCTCATCAACTACGCCAACGCCATTATCCTCGACTTCCAGCAGGAACGCGCCCAATCCGTCCCGGGACATCGGGATAATCCGCAATCCGCAATAATTAAAACCGAAACCCGCATGCGATACAACCCCGAACAAAAAGCGGTCTTCAACTTTGTGCCGGGCGTGATGACGCTGATCCTGATGCTGGTGTCGGCCATGATGACTTCCATTACCCTGACGCGCGAAAAAGAAATGGGTACGATGGAGGTGCTGCTCGCATCGCCGTTGAAACCGCTCCAGATCGTGCTGGGCAAAACAGCGCCCTATCTGGCCCTGTCTTTTCTCAACGCCATTGTCGTCGTCATTATGGGTATGATCGTCTTCGGCATGCCCATGCGCGGCAGTTTTCTGTTACTGGGTTTCGAGTGTTTCCTGTATATGTTCGTTTCGCTGGCGCTGGGTATTCTGATCTCCACCAAAGCGGAAAACCAGATGACCGCCCTGTTCGCTTCCGCTATTGCCCTGATGATGCCGACCATGCTTTTATCGGGTTTCATTTTTCCCCGGGAAAGTATGCCCTGGCCGCTGCAGGTCATCGGTACGGCCTTTCCGGCCACCTGGTTCAATCCTATCATCAAAGGTATTATGATCAAAGGGGTAGGCCTGGATTTTCTCTGGAAACAAACGCTCATCCTGTTGGGAATGGCTACGCTGTTTATCGGATTAAGTATCAGAAACTTCAAAAACAGGTTGGGGTAAAATGCGCACCGTACTCTTTCTCGTTCAAAAAGAATTCCTGCAGGTTTTCCGCGACCGGTTGATGTTGCTGATGGTGCTGGTATTACCGCCATTTCTGACGGTAGTATTATCCTTTGCCGCCAATTACGAGATCAAAAACCTGTCGCTGGGCGTGGTGGACCACGATTTGTCGCCCCTGTCGCGGCAATTGGTAGCCAAATTCGCCGCATCGGGATATTTTAAAGTTAAAGTGGCGTCGTTCTCGGCCCGCGAGGCCGACGCATCCTTGGCCAAAGATCAAACCGACCTGATCCTGGAAATCCCGCCGCACTTCGAACGGGATGTCGTGCGGGAAAACAACGCCGCGGTAAGCGTCACCGTCAATGCCATCGACGCCGTCAAGGGCCGGTTGGCGATCGGGTATGCCGGCAGTATTATCCAGTCTTTTGCGATGGACGGTGGACGGCAGACGGCAGACGGTGGACCGTTGACGGTGGACGGCCTGCAAACGGCACAGCCGTTTGACAACGAAGGCCCCCCTTCTGCCGCAGGCCTTGAACCGTCTGCCGTCCACCGTCTACCGTCTACCGTCTACCGTCCACCGTCTGCCGTCCACCGTCCACCGTCTGCCGTCCAGGTAACCTACAGCAACTGGTACAATCCGCGGCTCGACTACAAGACCTTCATGGTGCCGGGTATACTGATTATTGTCATTTCCATGATCACCTGTTCGCTCACCGCGATGAATGTTGTGCGCGAACGCGAGATCGGCACCATCGAGCAGATAAACGTGACGCCTGTTCATAAATGGCAGTTCATCCTCGGGAAGTTGCTGCCCGTCTGGCTGCTCACGCTTGTCATGATGACCGTGGGTCTTGTTTCCGGTTGGCTGATCTTTCGTATCCCGATACTGGGCGATCTGCGGTTGGTGTTTTTTTATACGCTGGCGTATGCGCCCTGTATGCCGGGAATCGGTTTTCTGATCGCCAATTTTGCCGTATCACAGCAGCAGGCCATGTTCACTGCCTGGTTCTTCCTGCTCATTTTCGCCCTGATGTGCGGTTTGTTTACGACTATCGACAGTATGCCCGAATGGGCGCAATACCTCAACATGATCAATCCAGTGAAGTACGCCGTGGAATTTATCCGCCTCGTATTGCTCAAGGGCGCCGGCTTCGCCGATATCCGGCAGAATTTACCGTACTGGGGTATGGCGTTACGGTGAATGTGCTTTCTGTCTGGACGTACCGGAAGCGATGGTGAGGCGACTATGGCGCTAAGTGAAAACCGTTAACCTTCCAACCAGAAACCTTTTTTTAAATATGCGTACAGTTCTCTTTCTCGTTCAAAAAGAATTCCTGCAGGTTTTCCGCAACAAGTTCATGTTGCCGTTGCTGCTGGTACTGCCGGTCGTGCAAACGGTCATATTGTCGTTCGCGGCCAATTATGAGATCAAAAACCTTTCGCTGGGCGTGGTGGACCACGACCTGTCGCCCCTGTCGCGGCAACTGGTGGCCAAATTCGGCGCCTCGGGATATTTTAAAGTGGGAAACAGCACGTTTTCCGCCCGCGAGGCCGACGCCGACCTGGCTCAAGACAACACCGACCTGATCCTGGAGATCCCGCCCCACTTCGAACGCAATTTCGTGCGGGAGGGAACGGCCTCGGTATCCGTCACGGCCAATGCCATTAACGCCGTCAAGGCCGGATTGGCGCTCGGCTATGCCAACAGTATCGTCCAGTCTTTTACGGTTGACGGTGGACGGTGGACGGTAGACGGCTTACAAACAGCTATGCCGTTTGACGACCAAGGCTCCCCGTCTGCCACAGGCCTTGAACCGTCCACCGTCACCCGTCCACCGTCCACCGTCCAGGTAACCTACAGCAACTGGTACAATCCGCGGCTCGACTATAAAACCTTTATGGTACCGGGTATTCTGAGCGTCATCATTTCGCTGATCATCGGGTTCCTCACGGCCATGAACATCGTGCGCGAACGCGAGATCGGCACCATAGAACAACTGAACGTAACGCCTATACACAAATGGCAGTTCATCCTCGGCAAACTGCTGCCCTTCTGGCTGATCTCGCAGGTAATGCTGACCGTGGGCCTCACTATCAGCTGGCTGATCTTCCGCATCCCCATGCTGGGCGATCTGCGGCTGGTGTTTCTCTATACACTGGTGTATGCGCCCTGTATGCTGGGCATCGGTTTCCTGATCTCCAATTTTGCCGAATCGCAGCAGCAGGCCATGTTCACCGCCTGGTTTTTCCTGATCATTTTTGTGCTGATGTGCGGCCTGTTCACCCCCACCGACAGCATGCCGCGGTGGGCGCAATACCTCAATACGATCAATCCAATCAAATACTTCGTGGAATTCATGCGCCTGGTGCTGCTCAAAGGCGCCGGTTTTGCCGATATCCGGCAGAATTTTTTTACCGTGCTGGGGTACGCGGTGACGGTGAATGCGTTGGCGGTCTGGACGTATCGGAAGAGGGTGTGAAGGGGGGATAGTCTGAGCGATTTCTATTCTTTGCTCAGGTGGCTGTACTCGAGCAGCGTTTAGTCGCTATGAGGGTTAGGGTCTTTATTGTATGCTATTTCATACTTTTCATTTCTTTAAATTTGTGTTGGCTTTGCTCCTTTTACCGCAAGAAAGAAGATAATTCAACGCAAATAGA
>JAKLJF010000059.1 GCA_023151335.1 Thermoanaerobaculia bacterium
CGACGAGCGGGGCGACCGGCTGATTGCCTTCGGCTTTTTTGCCGGCAAAGTAGGCGCGCATAACGCCCTGTGGACTTACGGGCGCCGCACGGGCTTGTTTTCCCTGCCGCGCATGTATCAGGCCCATGATTACGCCGAGATAAAAGCGTCCTATTCCACGCTGCGCCTGCCGCCCGCGCGCATCGTGCTCACCGGGGGCGGCCGCGTAGCTGCCGGCGCCATCCGGAATCTGCACGACATGGGTATTCACCAGGTATCCCCCCACGATTTCCTGAACAGGGATTTTGACCGCCCCGTTTTTACCCAACTATTTGCGCAGGACTATGTGCAACACCGCTCCGGCCCGCGCATTTTCAACAAGGAACATTTTTACGCCCACGGCGAGGAATATCTCAGCACTTTCCTGCCCTATGCCCACCGTGCCGATATTATGATCAACGGCATTTATTACGACAAAAAAGCGCCGGCCTTTTTTACACTGGCAGAGATGGCAGATCCCCGCTTCCGCATTCAGGTGATCGCCGACGTATCCTGCGACCTGGTACCTGATTCTTCCGTGCCCTGCACCCTGCGACCCAGCACCATCGCCGACCCCGTGTACGGCTTCAACCCGCGAACCGGACAGGAATGCGCGCCTTTTCAGCAGGACTGCATCGACGTAATGGCCATCGACAACCTGCCTTCTGAATTACCACGCGACGCCTCGGCGTTCTTTGGCCGGCAACTGATCGACAATGTGCTGCCGGAGCTGCTGCACGAGCAAGACAGCGCCGTCATCCAGCGGGCTACCATTGCCAGAGACGGACGGTTAATGCCGCGGTATGAATACCTCAGCGACTACGTATACGGCTATGCGCATATTTATCCCACCTGAACGGCACCGCATGCTGATCTACGTTTGTTATACTCCCCTTTCTCCTAATGCGCTGGAAAAACCTCCAGCGCCATGGCCATACTTTTCCCGAAAGCATTGCGGTTGATGCCCATGTCTTCGCCCATCTCGTCGAAGAAAAACACGAGGTTTTCGGTGGCCATGTTGCCCGTTAGTTCGTCTTTGGCCATAGGGCAGCCGCCGAAGCCGCGCATGGCCCCGTCGAAGCGCCGGCATCCGTTTTCCCAAGCCGCGGCGATTTTTTCCCGCCAGTTGTGCGGCTGGGTGTGCAGGTGCGCGCCGAATTCGATATCGGGATAGGCCGGGATAAGATCGCCGAACAGGTAGGAAATATTTTCCGGGTTGGAACAGCCGATCGTGTCGGACAATGAAAAAATGCGGATGCCGTAGGGCACGAGCGTATCCACCCATTTTTGCACGATCTCCACATTCCAGGGATCGCCGTAGGGGTTGCCAAAACCCATGGAAATATACAGGACGAGCGTTTTGCCGTATGCCACACATAACTCCTGTATGGCTTTGGTACGTTCCACGCTTTCGGCGATGGTGGCGTTGGTGTTGCGCAGCTGGAAGGTTTCGCTGATACTGAACGGGTAGCCCAGGTACCCGATCTCCGGAAAGCGGCAGGCGTCTTCGGCGCCGCGCTGGTTGGCCACAATGGCCAGCAACTTGGTGTTCGTGTTGGAAAGGTCTAACTTTGCCAGCACTTCCGCGGTGTCGCGCATTTGCGGAATGGCCTTGGGGCTGACAAAAGAACCAAAATCAATGGTATCGAAGCCTACCCGAAGCAACTGGTTGATGTAGGCGGCTTTGATATCGGTTTCAATAAAGGTATCGAGGCCCTGCATCGCATCGCGCGGGCATTCGATCAGTTTGATCCCGGTGGTGGTGGATGGATTCGTGTCGGGCAACGGATTTCTTTTTGGTCAGGCTAAACAAATTTGGCGGCCCAAAGTTATGCCTTCCAATCCCAGCGGCGCAACGGTGGGAACATTCCCTGACAGTAATTTTATAAAACAGTTTTATGAAAAATAAAGGACGTTGGATGCTGCTCGGCTTTTTGCTGGTTGTATTCGGCATTACGGCACTCGTGCTGCAACTGGTGGGCGCACAATGGGCGTTTTTGCAATTCCTGGAAAAACCGGGACGGCTGTTTGCCTTCGTCGTCAAAATCATCATGGTACTGGCCGGTTTCATTATCGTGGCGCTGGCAAATACCGATTGGGAACGGGAAAGGAGGGAAAGTGAACAAACTTAAAATTTTCGGCGAACCCATCATCGATGCCAATTCCATCGAACAGATCAAACGTTGCCTGAGCGGGCCCGACGACCGCGCCACGCTCACCGCCGACGCCCACTATGGCTACGGACACCCCATCGGCGGCGTAGTGGCCTATAAAGACAAGATCAGCCTTTCCGGCGTGGGTTTTGATATTGCCTGCGGCAACAAAGCCTGCCAAACCAATATCCGCGCCACCGATATCGATACCGGAAAAGTGATGGACGAAATTTTCAAACAGATCGGTTTCGGTATCGGCCGGCCCAACCCAAAACCCATTGATCATCCGGTGTTCGACGATATTTCAAAAGCCGGATTCGCGCCGCAACGCGCCATGATGAAACTGGCTATGGATCAACTGGGTACCGTGGGGTCGGGCAACCACTTTGTCGACCTGTTCGAGGACGAGGACGGCTGGCTGTGGATCGGCATTCACTTTGGCTCGCGCGGATTCGGGCATAAGACCACCATGGGGTTTATTTCCCTCTCGAAAGGCAAAAAATTCGACGAGCACGCCCCGGAAGGCGGCATGGACGCGCCGCCAATCCTCTTCGACGCCGGCTCCGCCCTGGGGCAGGACTACCTCTCGGCCATGCGCCTGGCGGGCCAATATGCCTACGCCGGCCGCGATGTGGTGGTGAATAAGGTGCTGGAAATACTCGGCGCTCAACCGGTTTTTGAAGTACACAACCACCACAATTTCCTCTGGGAAGAGGAGCATTTCGGGGAAAAATACCACGTGGTGCGCAAAGGAGCCACGCCGGCCTTTCCGGGGCAGTACGGCTTTGTGGGCGCCACCATGGGCGATACCTCCGTTATTATCCGCGGGACTGTATTCCACTGTACACGGCGCCGGCCGGGTGATGAGCCGCAACCAGGCTGCCGGAAAAAAACGCTGGCGCAACGGCAAGGTGGAATACCTGAGCAAAGGACTGGTGGACTGGCTCGCCGTAAAAAAATCCATGAAAGCACGGGGCATTGAATTGCGCGGCGGCGGCGCCGACGAAGCGCCGGAGTGCTATAAAAAACTGGAGGAAGTATTGGCTTATCACGCCGGCACGATCGAGGTAGTGCATCGCCTGCGGCCCATCGGCGTTGCCATGGCAGCGCCGGATATGTACGACCCGTATAAGGATTGAGGGATTGCGATTGCGGATTGCGGATTACGGATTACGGATTGCGGATTAACCCAGCTCTTGGTTTACCAGCCATTCCTAAGGCCACAGACAATGCCAAGAGCTGGTTTAATCCGCAATCCGCAATCGCAATCCGTAATCCCTCAATCAACGGCTGAAAGAAATCCTTAAACTTAGCCGGTCGCGGAAAATGCGGCCAACGGTCCAGTCGTAGGGGCTGTTGGTAAAATCATGCACGTTGTTCATGCCGTAGGAGTAGATCAATTCCGGCTGAATGGTCCAATCTCCCTGGCGAAAACTGGCGCCGATGCCGATGTCCAGCCCGAGCCGTTCGGGCAATAATTTCATCAAAACGTTTTGGCGGCCGGCGGCCAGGTTTGCCGACATGCGCCCGCCAAAAAGGATCAGGCCCTGCACAGGCATCTGTCGCAAAGCGCTGGTTAACAGAAAATGGATGGGTATTTCCAATTCCGTGAAAGGGTATTGCCGCCGTTCCACTTCGCCGTTGTCGGCCCAGAAACGGATGGTGTTCCGGGTGTAATGCAGTTGGAGCGCGGGGCGGACCTGCAACACCGGCAACAATCTCCATTGTCCCCAAACACCGGCACTGGCGCCAAAACCCGGCTGGTCAGAGGTAATGTAAGGGCCATTGGGGCGTTCAGAAAAAAGCCCGATGTTCAGCGATTGCATCTCCGCACCGAAGGAATATCCATAAAAAAATCGCTGCCGCTCAGCATCCTGGCCGAAGGCGCAAAGAGCAAAGAACATTAAAAACGCGGTTAAAAATTTTTTCATGGGCCCCATGCAGCGATTGTGCCATTAAAATTGTTTCCTTCGCCAAAACAGATGAACGGATGCCTGCCTGCACTGTCTTTCCCTTGATGCTGATCCGCGCTGCCGGGTTGCCTTTAGTTGCGCTGAAGCATTTGTCCGCCCCCTGGCAGGCAGCAGACAATTATGTTCATCTCGGACAAACGACCTTGAAATATAGCGGACTTCTCCTGCAAACTCAATTCGATAAGGCCCTGGAAATATTGCCTGAATCGCCCGAACGAACGGCCGTGTACAACGCCAGAAAACTATTTTTCCAGCGGCATAAATTACCCGCCGGCGACCTGGCCGCGCGTTTAACCGCTTTTCAACAAGCGCCTGAAATCAATGCGCTGCTTTCATCTGTTCAGGATTACCGGAACGCAGAACAAAGTTTAGAAGAAGGCCGGGAAGAGTACCGCTTCCATTATGAATTGGTTTTGCGCAGAGGCTATCAGGCCTTACAGCAAATCGCGCAAAACGAAACGTTCCAACGCGCGCTGCTTTTTGCCAGCCACAGCCTTTTGGAACAACTGCCGCGGTTTTGCGCGACGCCCGCAGAAAATTTTTCAAAAAAAGAACGGCATACAGCCCTTGCCGTGCTGCAATACGCCACCCGCATGGCGACGAAAACATCTCCGCTGAGCCGGTTCACCACGCTGGCGGTGCAGGATATGGATGCGAAAGCGCAAACGGATGCAGCGGATCACCCGCAAACAGGCAAATCCGTCGTCACGCCAAACGTGGCCATCCTCGAAGCTATTTACGACCTGCTGCTGCGCGAACCGGCGTTTTACCGCTCCCTTTCCCTGCGACTCAATCCGTGTATCGTTTCCCTGCCGGATAAAACATTTCAATGGCTGTTTTTCAACGGCGAACAGGAGAGCTTTCAAAAAATGGAAACCTCGGCGCCATTGAATTTTATTACCGCTTATTTGTTGGAAAACGAGCGGCAGGCGTCTTTTGAAACCCTGTTGAAATATCTTCAAACCGGCGTGGAAGCGGAACCACAGGCACTGGAAAACTTTATCCTGGAACTCACAGACCTGGGTTTTCTCGAATGGGTATTGCCGGAAAACGGGCTGTCGCCGGGCTGGTGCGGCGGTTTGTATCAGTACCTGGGCTTTTTACCGGCCGAACCGCTCATCGTACAGACCGCCGCCCTGCTGCAATGGCTGCGTACGGCAGCCCGCACCCTGCCTTTCCAACCGGTAGAAGCCGCCCTGGCCACCCTGAAAGAAACCCGGGAACAACTCCGGCAGTACTTCGAACGGTTCGGCGGCGGGACGCCCCCTATACCGGCGGAACAAATTTTCTTTGAAGATACGCAACAACCTGTAAAAACGCCCTTGCCGCCCAGGGTCGTAAACAACCTGATGGAACAGCTGGCTTCAGCCTGGCAGAAACGCCCGGCAAAGCCGCTGCCGGAATACCGCGCCGCACTGGCGTCTTTTTTCGGGGAGATTGGGCTGAAAAGGAAGGCGCTTGATTTTCAGACATTTGCGCAAAATTATTTTTTACCACGGAGGCACGGAGGCACGGAGGCGTCAGAGTCTTTGGCCAATGAAACTTCTACCGGGACAAAACAGTCTCCAAGCCCCCGCGCCTCCGTGGCGAAACAAAAAAAATCAGGGGGCCCCCTTCGCCTGGGCGCACTGCTCCAGTTTTACCGGAAAGACGGGCAGTGGCATGCCGTGGTGAATGCACTATATCCCGGCAGCGGCAAGATGTTCGCCCGCTGGTTACACCTATTCCCGTCAGATATTAAAGAAGCCCTGGAAACCTGGGTATCGGCCCCCGATGTTATTCGTTCACGCCATAGCCAGCCCGATGAGCTTCATCCCGAAGCAGCGGAAACAACCTCAAAACTCATCCACGAGGCCTCGGGACAAAACTCAAAACTTCTAACTCCCTTCCCCTGGCAGGGTTGGTTCAACGCCAATTTTCAACCGCCGCTGAGTGCACATGCGCTGGCTGTACCGGGGGGGCGCGTACAGATGAAACCTGCCGGAAAGACCTTTTTACTTGGACATCTCTCCATCAAAAACAGCAAGTCGGGGCCGGTACTCTTTGACCGCGTTTCCGGCAATGTGCTTGAACTGAACGATCTGGGTCTGGAGGCGCCTGAAACCCGCCCGCCGGCAATGCAGTTGTTGTGGCAGGCCGGCGTTCCGTTTGTGTCGCTGGATGCATTGATTCCGGAAAACCTGTGGTGGTCGTTTTATGATGAAAACGTCCGGCACCGGACCCGGTACACCTATCGCGACCTGGTGCTGGCCAGGGCAGCCTGGGCGGTGGCGCCCGCGTTATGGCAGACCTGGAATGCCGCCGATCCGGTGGATTTTTTTGCCCAAATCAGGGAAGCCCTGAGCGAATTAATCGTGCCCCGGTGGTTTTTTGCCCGTTTCGCACCCGATAAGCCGCAGTACTTCGACCAGGATAGTCCTGTGCTCATGATGTTATTTCAAAAAATGTTGCGGCAAGGCGCCGGCACCCTTTTTATTACGGAAATGTTGCCCACACCGGAACAGGCCTTTGTGGAAAATGAAGGTATGCGGGCCGCGGAATTTGTGGTGGAGATTTGCATTTAATTTGCTCACTCTTTGTCAATCAAATCGATCAGACGGTTCAGCTCCGAATCGTTGTCGAATTTGATGGTGATCTGACCTTTCCCCTTTTCATCGCGTTTCAGGTCGACTTTGGCGCCGAAAAAGGCACGAAACTGATCCTGAATATTGCGCAGGTGTTCGGGCAGGCGTTTGTCGGGTTTAGCTTTTTTGCCGGCCCGGTCTTCCTGGTGGCGGGCGATGAGCGTTTCCACGGCACGCACGGAGAGATCGTCGTGCATGATCTGGCGCAGCAGCGACAGTTGGAAAGCGATATCGGAAACGCCGGCCAGGGCACGGGCATGGCCCATGCTGAGTTTGCCATCTTTTATGGCTTGTTGTATATCGACGGGCAGCTTGAGCAGGCGCAGGTAATTGGTGATGGTGCTGCGCTGTTTGCCGACGCGGTCGGACAATGTTTCGTCGGTAAGATTACATTCTTCTTTCAGCCGCTGGTAGGAAATGGCCACCTCCATAGCGTTGAGGTCCTGCCGCTGGATATTTTCGATCAGCGCCATTTCGAGCATCTGCTGGTCTTCGGCCAGGCGCACGTAAGCGGGAATTTCAGCCAGGCCGGCCATTTGGCTGGCGCGGAAGCGGCGTTCGCCTGAGATAAGCTGGTAGGCTTTGTCGTGCAGGCGGCGCACCGTGACGGGTTGGATCAGTCCGTGAAGACGGATACTGTCGGCCAGTTCGTTGAGGGCTGCCTGGTCGAATTCGGTGCGCGGCTGGAACGGATTGGCTTCGATCTGGTCAATGGGCAACATGGCCACGGTATGCGTCAGTTCGCGCACCACTTCCTGGGCATCTTCCTGTACGGCTTGCTCCAGTTGTTGCGGATTGGCGAGCAGGGCGCGTATTCCTTTGCCGAAATCGGCTTTATTGAGTTTTTTTGACATGGTATCTAACTTTAATTTGCCCTGTTACGCCGTAGAAACTCTTCCGCCAGATTAAAAAAGTTCACCGCCCCCTTGCTGCTCACGTCGTACATGGCAACCGGCACGTGTTGCATGGGCGCCTCGGCCACGCGGGCATTGCGGTGGATGATGGTTTCGTACACGTAATCGTTGCTGCTGTTGCGCACTTCTTCCACGATGGCGTTGGCCAGGCGCAGGCGGCTGTCGTACATGGAAATGAGCAGTCCTTCCACCTGGAGGTCGGGGTTGTAGCCTTGTTTGACCAGGGCGATGGTATTTTTCAGTTTGGACAATCCTTCGAAGGAAAACATCTCGCACTGCACGGGAATAAGTACCGTGTCGGCTGCCACGAGGGCGTTCACGGTGATCAGGCCGAGGGAGGGCAGGCAATCGATAAAGATGAAATCGTAGTCTTTTTTCACCTTTTGCACGATGTTGCGCAGGATGAATTCCCGGTGCGGTTTGTTCACCAGTTCCACTTCGGCGCCTACCAGGTTGATGCTGGCCGGCAGGAGCCAGAGATTGGGGGTTTCGGTACCGAGGATCGCTTCGCGCGGGTCGGCGTCGTTGACCAGGCAATCGTACAGGCTGACGGTTTCCTCGCTGGTGATCACACCTACGCCGGAAGAAGCGTTCGATTGCGGGTCGGCGTCGATCAGCAGCACTTTTTTCTCCAGAATGGCCAGGGAGGCCGCCAGGTTGATGGCGGTGGTGGTTTTGCCGACGCCGCCCTTGTGGTTGAGTAGTGAAACGATAATACCCATATATTAAGGTGTTTCTGCGATGCAAAGCCCTTCAATACGCTTTTTTCCGGCAACAAATGTACGATAAATAATCAAACGAAAAAGCGCCCCGCCGCGTGTTGATCCTCCCGGCAATGCCTGCCTTTTTGGAAAAATATAAAAAAAACGCAGAAGCAAAGCATTGATTTGCAGGGTAAAAGAAAAGTTATGCAAAAAAAAATTAAAAAGTTGTAAAAAAAATCTTTGACATTTTTTGTTTTTAAAAACCAATTGTTTTAAATTTGCAACGTCAAACAAAAAAAGGCGGCACACACCGGTAAACGGTAACGCTACCCTGAAACAAGTAATTATTACACTTAGCAAAAATCAGGCCTTATGATTAAAGAAGATCGTATTCTGCTGAACGAGCGCTTTGTACAAGCATTTAAACTGCTCGAAGACCGGGGCGCCATTGTTAAAAATGACCGCGGCGGCAAAGGCGTAGGCGATGTTGCGGAAAAAGTACTGGGCAATAAGGCCTATGGACATATTATCCGCGCCTTTTTAAATCCCGACAGCAAACGCGTCATCGACTATGGCCAGGCCCAGGCTTTCTGCCGCGCCTACGACATCAACGAAGCCTGGCTGCTGCACGGCATCGGCAACCCCTTCGGTTTCGAAGCGCCCGGCAACGCACTCTCGGGCGAAAAATTCTACGGCACCGGGGAAGGCAACATCCTGTTCACCACCATCCGCGCCTTCGCGGGCAGCACCCTCGGCGCCGAAAGCGCAGAGGACAACACTTATTTCTCCATTCCCGGTGTGAGCGGCACCGGCCTGGTGGCTTTCCAGATCGAAGGCAACTCGATGGAACCCGTTATTAAACACGGCGACATCGTCGTCTGCAAATCCATCGAAAACCTGAACGACATCCGCGACAATGAAATCTATGCCGTGCGCAGCAGCGGAAATGTCTGGGTGAAATACGTGCAGAAAATCTACAACAACCGCGGCCGCGTCGTGCGCTTCAAACTCATCTCCGCCAACTACTTCGACCACGATCCCTTCGAGGAAGAAGTCAACGAAACCACCCGGCTGTACAAGGTAGTGCGGAAGATCAGCAATGTTTAATTGTTGATTTGTTGATTTGTTGATTTGAGGGTTCAGTGCCTGGGCACGTATGGAGGCAAAGCCGCTGAACCCTCAAATCAACAAATCAACACATCAACCAAAAAGAATTATCCTGCTGTTTATTGTTTTCGGAGCCTCCCGGTGTCAGTCATCGGAGAGGCTTTTTTTTTGCCCGGCGGGGCTGTGCAAACAGTCATTATTCCAGATTTTCCGCGGCATTCCACCACGCGACATGCGGCATCGGTGCATGGATCTCCAGCGCTTCCTGCTTCACCGGATGTTCCAGCGCCAGTGAAAAACTGTGCAGCCCGATCGACGCGTCCGGCAGCGGTTCCGGCGCTCCATATTTCAGATCGCCCAAAATAGGGCAGCCCATGGCGGCCAGTTGCACCCGTATCTGGTGCGGCCGCCCCGTCAGCGGATGTATGCGCAACAGGTGGCAGGCGCCGGCTCTGCCCATGTATTCGTAAAGTAATATCGCTTCCTTCGCATTGGCAGCCGGCCTGGAAAGAGCCGTCACAACATTCCGTTTTTCGTCTTTAACCAGGAAATGCCGCAATTTGCCGGCAGGGGCTTTCGGCGCATGCAGCGTCAGGGCAAGGTAGGTTTTGGTTACCTTTCGTTCGCGAAAGAGGGTAGTCAGCCGCCCCAGGGCCTTGTCGGTGCGGGCAAACAACACCAGGCCGCTCACCGGCCGGTCGATCCGGTGTACAGGGTGCAAAAAAACGGCGCCCGGTTTGGCGTATTTTTCTTTCAGATACGCCTTGCCCCAATCCGTCAGCGTCGGATCGCCCGTGCTGTCGCCCTGCACCAGCCAGCCGGCCGGCTTGTTCAGGGCGAGCAGGTGGTTGTCTTCGTAGAGGATTGTGTCGTTATTCGTCATTGGTCGTCATTAGGTCATTGGTCGTCATTATTGTGATCGAGACAACCAATGACAATTGAACCATTACGGGTAAAAGTAGTTATTTGGCATAAGGGCCGGTGCATTTTATTTTAATGATTGTACCCGGCCCGCTAATGACGCCCAATGACTTTTAATGACGACCCATGCCACACAAACTCACCCTCGGCTTCTCCCCCTGTCCCAACGACACATTCATTTTCGACGCCATGATCCGCGGTCAGGTGGACACGGAAGGTCTTGAATTCGAGGTAATTATGGAAGACGTGGAAGCCCTGAACCGGCGGGCCTTCGCGGGCGATATCGACATTACCAAACTGAGTTATCACGCCTTTGCCCACCTGGCCGGCCGCTATGCCCTGCTCGATGCCGGCAGCGCCCTGGGCAACAATTGCGGCCCCCTGCTGGTAGCCCGGAGCATTCTGGACGATGCGCAAATCAACGCCGGCCCGATCGCCATTCCGGGCAAAATGACTACGGCCAATTTTTTACTCAGCCTGGCTTATCCCCAGGCGCAAAATAAGGTAGAAACACTTTTCTCCGATATCGAAGACGCCGTTTTGCGGGGTGATGCCATTGCCGGACTGATCATCCATGAAAACCGGTTCACCTATCAGCAAAAAGGCCTGATCAAACTGATCGACCTGGGAGAATACTGGGAAACCACTACCGGCTTGCCTATTCCGTTGGGTGGCATCGTAGTGCGCAAAGATTTGCCTTTGGAAATCCAAAACAAGATGAACCGCGTCATGCGGCGGAGTGTGGAGTATGCTTTTGAGCATCCGGCGGATGTCATGCCCTTCGTGCGGGCGCATGCCCAGGCAATGGATGAGGCGGTTATGCGGGCGCACATCGACCTGTACGTCACGAAATTCACCGTAGAACTTGGTTCGGAGGGGCGTAAAGCCGTGGAAGCGATGTTTAGAATGGCGGCGGAAAAAGGACTTGTTCCGGCACTACCTTCGACGATTTATATTAATTAATACGCCGGGCAGTTTTTGGCAATTGGTTGATAATCAGCGTTGTTGGCGAGGGCGCCAACAACGGCCTTTGTGTTTGATTTTCACGAGATGCCGTTGTTGGCCTCTTCGCCAACAGCAAAGTGCCCGGAGTATTGTTAATGGAAGAGGCTACCCATGAGGCAGCCTCATTGTTGAACAGCGTTTTAGTGGAGAAATGCCACAAACGGATTGCGGGCCGCGCTTTCCGTGTTCATCAATATCCCTTTTTTTTATAAATTATAAAAAAAAGTCATTTCTGGCACGGTTTTGGTTTTTCATTAATACGTGTGTAAGTATTGTTTCAGAATTGAAAAAATTCGGAGCGCGTGAAACGTCACGCGCTTTTTTTATTTGTGCCAATCCGTAATCCGTCCCGACCCCTCGGGACAATCCGTAATCCGCAATCCGCAATCCGCAATCCGCAATCCTTTATATCTTTGCCCGATTTTCTAACCAAACAAAACGATACCCATGATTATTGGCGTACCAAAAGAGATCAAGACGAACGAAAACCGTGTAGCCCTCACACCGGCAGGCGCCCTGGAGCTCACCAAACGCGGTCATACGGTGTACGTGGAAACGACTGCCGGCGTAGGCAGCGGATTCGACGATAAAGATTACGAGGAGGCCGGCGCAAAAATTCTGAAAACCGCCGGCGAAGTGTGGGCGATTGCGGAAATGATCATGAAAGTGAAGGAGCCGATCGCAGAGGAATATTCCCGTTGCCGGCGCGATCAGTTGATCTTCACCTATTTCCACTTTGCCTCCAGCGAAGAGCTGACCCGCGCCATGATCAAAAGCGGCGCGGTATGCCTGGCCTATGAAACGGTGGAAACAGCCGACCGTCAGTTGCCGCTGCTCATTCCGATGTCGGAGGTGGCCGGCCGGATGGCGGTACACGAAGGCGCTAAATTTCTGGAAAAACCGGTAAAAGGCCGCGGCGTTTTGCTGGGTGGCGTACCGGGTGTGGAGCCGGGCAAAGTACTGGTCATCGGCGGCGGCATTGTGGGTACGCAGGCCGCCAAAATGGCTGCCGGCTTGGGCGCCCAGGTCACCATCCTCGACGTGAATCTCAACCGGCTGCGTTATCTGAGCGATATTATGCCGGCCAACGTCATCACCATGTACTCCAACGAGTACAATATCCGCCGCCTGGTGCAAACGCACGACCTGATCATAGGCGCGGTGCTCATCCCGGGCGCCAAAGCGCCGAAACTGATCACTAAAGATATGTTGAAACTCATGCGCCCCGGTACGGTCATCGTCGATGTCGCGGTAGACCAGGGGGGGTGCATCGAAACTACCAAACCGACTACGCACGACAATCCTATTTATATTATCGAAGATGTGGTGCACTATTGCGTGGCCAATATGCCGGGCGCCGTGCCGTTTACGTCCACTGTCGCGCTGACCAATGCCACCTTGCCTTATGCGCTTCAACTGGCCAACAAAGGATGGCAAAGAGCCTGTGCGGAAAACATCGAACTGAAACTGGGCTTAAATGTTGTAAAAGGAAAAGTGGTGTACAAAGGGGTGGCTGAAGCCTTCAGCCTGCCGCTGGACAGCCTCAGCGCAACGGCTGAATAAAGGAAAAGTGAAGGAAGAGAGTGTTCGGTTTGCAGCGGCTGATGGTTAGCAACACCCTGATCAGCAGTACCTTTCTGACCGCCGCCCACTGAAAACGGAACACTTTCTTTTTTAGGCACCATTAATCACCCGACCGGCGTATGAAATATGTTATTCTTGCCATAAAAGCCGTCGCCCTGGTCTTGCTGGTTTTGTTGTATGTGGGAGAACTGGATATTTCTCTCCTGTTCGCCGGCATGAAGTACCGCTACCGCACCGCGATGGAATACTACGCCGACGTCGTTGCGGGCATAGCGATCTTTTTACTCCTGCTCGATTTCGTGCAGTTTACTGTCGTCTGGTTTTACCGCCGGCGACACAGGATTCGCGGCGAAGACAATTTTATCGTCGGTATCGGCCAGATCTATTCCATCGTGTTGGTCACCGGCCTCGCACTGGGGCTTTTGTCGCTGTTCCGCATCGACGTACGGGCGGTGCTGACTTCACTTTCCATTATTTTCGCCGGTCTGGTACTGCTGACCAAAGACTATATCGCTAACATGATCAACGGCATGATCATGACTTTTTCCGGCGAACTCAGTATCGGCGACAACGTGCGCATCGGCCAGCATCGCGGCAAAATCGTGGATATTACCCTGCAAAACATCCATCTCGTGAACGACGACGACGACGTGATCTACATCCCCAACAACGTGGTGATGCTGACCGATATCGTCAATTACACCAAACGCGAGATCAAACGCACCAGCATCGATTTCGAAATCGACCTGAAGTACCTCGTCACCGTGGAAGAACTGGAGCAAAAACTGATCGAAACGCTCAAACCATTCCAGGACCTCATCAAAGAAAACAGCTATTACCTGCGCGTGGCCGAGGTGAACCGCGGCAGCGTGACGATGAAATTTCAATACATCCTGAAAGAACCCAATAAAGAACTGGAACGCGCCATCCGCCGCAAAACCGTCCGCCGGCTCGTGGAGATCATCAGCGGCCGTGAAAAATTTGTAGACCAAATCCCGGAATTGCCGGATGACTTTCCAGGGCATGCGTGACATTGAGTGATTGAGTGATTGAGTGATTGAGTGATTATTTCATACGCCGCCTACGGCGTCGTATCCCACAGTATCCGG
>JAKLJF010000005.1:0-296 GCA_023151335.1 Thermoanaerobaculia bacterium
TCGTTTTCCATTCCGCGATCGACTCGTCGTTCATGCGCGGATAGTCGGTATTGCCGTCGGCTTTGGCCAGTTCGGTGCTTTTCTGGGCCGTGGCGATGGCGTCTTTGTACATTTTGAGTTCGGCCAGGATATTGGCTTTGAGCCGGAGAATCCAGAATTTGTCGCCGCCTTTTTCCAGGCTGGCGTTCACCCATTCGAGGGCTTTTTTCATGTCTTTTTTCTCCTCGTAATAGTAGCGGGCGGCAGCGTAGTAATCACCGGCTTTTGGGCCGGCCATAGTGGCCTCGATGTCGGCC
>JAKLJF010000005.1:306-8417 GCA_023151335.1 Thermoanaerobaculia bacterium
TTTTCCCATATCAGTTCGAGGTCGGCGCCGTCGTTGCGCAGGTTACCGATTTCGATAGTGAAGGTTTCGGCTTTTGCAGACAGTGTTTGTACCGGTACGCTGAAACGGGCAGCAACATCGGTTTCCTTGAAATCTTTCGGTTGGGGGGCGCCCCAGATCGAAGTGTTTTTGTAAAAAATGATGGTCCACTCCGTTTTCTCCGGAATGGTATACAGGGCATAAGTGCCTTTATCCAGGGAAATGCCGGAGACCGTGGCTTTGTCGCTGAACGTCACCTTGGTGGAGGCATTGGCGCCCGTGCGCCACATTTCGCCGAAGGGTACGAGGTCGCCGAAAATTTTCCGGCCTTTGGCGCTGGGGCGGGAATATTCCACGTCCACATTGATCAGGCCTACGGCCTGCGACAGTTTCCCGGTGGGGCTGGGCGAGGGCGTTTTGATTTGGGCAAAGCCGAAGGAGGCTGCCAGGAAGAAGATAAGGGTAGTTAAGATCGTCGATTTCTTCATGGTAAATGATATTTTTTCGGTGAAAACACCTGTGAGGTGAAAAGGTTGGCAAAGGTAAGAATTGTTTGGATTTAAAATCCAATGCGGGAATACCCCTTCATATAGGCTTTTGCTACTGGTCTGATTCGGAAAGCGCGAACAGGAAGATCTGGCTCGCCGCACTGACGATGTGTCGGAACTTGTTGAAAAACTCGTGGCTATGGCTTTCGACTTGCCTTAGACTTGTAAATATCTGAGAACAGGCTTTTTGGTTAAAAATTTGGATTATCACAATGGATCACCGCCAAAAAATCACGACAATGTTTCGGAAGAAGATTTTGATGATATTCACCGGTATGGGTTTTTCCCCGGATTCTGTCGTGTATCCCATAAAAAGACGAGATATAGCATTGGCCCGTGATGGCGGTAATAAAGGCGATAGCGCCTTGAAATAATGATAAATCTTACACCTGTGATGGGGGCAGGATGGCCTGAATCCGGGTATTTTGAAATGCGATCGAGTTTTTTGTCAATTTCCTGGTTGAATCGTTCAACAGCCGTGAGGGAAGCATATTCGTACAGGTAGGAAAGAGTTCCCTGGTATTGGCGCCATGCAGTGTTTAGCCACGCAATGTTTTGAGCCATGCCTCGCGTTCTTTGAGAATAGATTCATGTGGAATTAAATTCTCTTCATTGTAGCTACGTTGAATAGCATCTTTCAAATCTGCTAATATTTCAGGAGGCATTTCATCCAATGCGTGCTCAGTTCTGGCAATCTCCAGGCAAGCCTCCAGCATACGGCGCAACAGGGCGGCGTCTTCAATTTCAGCCAGAAAATTGAGAAAATTGCCTTTTACTTCTACTGCAGACATTGTTAGTTATTTTTTGCAAAAATAGTCAGAAAAGAAGTTCAGTACAATACCTTTCAGGTCATACTGACGCTATGATCTGTTATTTCTTCTTCCCGCCCTTTTTCGCATCGAACACTCCCGGCACCTCCTTTTCAATAATAGCCTTCACGTCGGGCAGCGACAGGCTGCGCGCCTGGTCGGCTGTCATCTTGGCGCCGTCCACTTTGGGCAGGTTGATGACTTCCTTGCCGAAGCGGATAAAGGCGCCCCAACGGCCGTTTTCGATGCTGATCTTTTCTTCGGGCCAGTGCTGGATGTAGCGGTTGGCTTCCTTTTCGATCTTGGATTCGATCAGTTCGATGGCCTGTTTTTCGCTGATAGTGTCCAGGTTGATTTTGGCCGGGACATTTACGTACAAGTCGGCCCATTTCAGGAAAGGCCCGAACCGGCCTTTGCCCTTGGTGATGGGTTGGCCCTGATAGTGCCCTACCGGTTTGTCGGCCTGTTGTTTGGCCTGGATGAGTTCGATGGCGCGGTCGAGGCTGACGTCAAAAGGGTCTTCGCCTTTGGGCAGGGACACGAACTGGGCGCCGTATTTCAGATATGGGCCATAGCGTCCGGTATTGACGGACACTTCTTCTCCGTTGTATTCGCCGAGCGTTTTGGGCAGGGCAAAGCTGGCCAGGGCTTCTTCGAGGGTGGTGGTTTCCAGGGTAAGCCCTGGCTTGAGGTTGGCGTATTTAGGTTTTTCTTTTTTGCCCAGTTCTTCGCCGGTTCCGATCTGCACCACCGCTTTACCCAGGCTGCTCATGCGCACCAGCACCGTGCGACCGGTTTCCGGGTCTTTGCCCAGGATACGTTCGCCGCTGGCCCGTTCGGCTTCCGCCAGTGTTTTTTCGACTTCCTGGTGGAATGGTTTGTAAAACCGGTCGATCATCTTCACCCAATCCGTTTTGCCTTCGGCAATATCGTCAAACTGCCTTTCGATCCCGGCGGTGAAGCCGTAGTTCATGATGTTTTTAAAATAGGCGTCGAGGAAATCGCTGACGATCATACCCATATCGGAAGGGTAGAGCACGTTTTTGGTGGCGCCCGTAACCTCTTTGCCGGCGGATTTGCTGATCCGGTCGTTTTTCAGGGTGATGATCTGAAAAGTGCGTTGTTCGCCTTCCCGGCTGTCTTTGAACACATAGCCGCGGTTGGCTTCCATGATCTTGGTGATGGTGGGCGCGTAGGTAGAGGGCCGGCCGATGCCCAGTTCTTCGAGTTTTTTGACGAGGGCGGCTTCCGTGTAACGCGCCGGGGGGCGGGTGTACCGTTCGGTAGCGGTGAGCTTGTCCAGCTCCAGTTTTTGTCCGATTTTGAGCGGCGGCAAAATACCCTGTGTTTCTTCCTCGTCTTCGTCGGTGCTTTCAAGGTATACTTTGAGGAAACCGTCGAATTTCAGCACTTCGCCCTCCGCTACCAGTTTGGCGGCAGCTTGGGTGCTGATGCTGATGTCGACCGTGGTTTTTTCCAGTTCGGCGTCGGCCATTTGGCAGGCCATGGTGCGTTTCCAGATGAGTTCGTAGAGGCGTTGTTCGTCGCGGTTGCCGCCGGCTGCCGGATTTTCAGGGTAGGTGGGGCGGATGGCCTCGTGCGCCTCCTGTGCCGAATCGCTTTTAGTTTTGTACCGGCGTTCCTGGTGGTAGCGCTGGCCGTATTGTTTGACGATCTCGGCGCCGACGGACTGTATGGCCAGCTCGCTGAGGTTGGTGGAGTCGGTACGCATATAGGTGATAAAGCCCTGTTCGTACAGGCTTTGGGCGACCGACATGGTGCGGTTGACCGAAAAACCCAGTTTGCGGCTGGCTTCCTGTTGCAGCGTGGATGTGGTGAACGGCGGGGCCGGTTTGCGCCGGGTGGGACGTACGTCGATGTTGCTGACCGCAAAGCCGGCGCCAACACATTTTTGTAAAAACGTTTCGGCGCCGCCGGCCGTATCGAAGCGCTCGGGGCTTTCGGCGCGGAAACTCACCAATTTACCCTGTGCATTGGGCGCCAGGAAATCGGCAGTGATCCGGAAATACGGCGTGATCTTGAAGTTTTGTATTTCCCGCTCGCGTTCCACAATGAGTTTCACGGCCACCGACTGTACGCGGCCTGCAGACAGCTGTCCTTTGATTTTTTTCCACAGCAAACCGGACAACTCCCAACCCACCAGCCGGTCGAGTACGCGCCGGGCTTGCTGGGCGTTCACCAGGTTGAGATCCAGGTTACGCGGGTTTTGCACTGCTTTCTGGATGGCCGGTTTGGTGATTTCGTGGAAAACGATCCGTTTGGCGTTGCGGGCGTCGAGACCCAACACTTCGCAAAGGTGCCAGGAAATGGCCTCTCCCTCGCGGTCTTCGTCGGTTGCGAGCCATACTTCGCCGGCTTTCGAGGCGGCTTCTTTCAGGTCTTTGACCGTACGGTGTTTATCCGGCGGGATGACATAATTGGGTTTGAAGCCGTTATTGACATCCACGCCGAGGTCGTTGCCTTTTTCAAGATCGCGGATGTGGCCATAGGAGGATTTTACGGAAAAATCGCTGCCCAGATACTTTTCGATGGTTTTTGCTTTCGCCGGAGATTCGACGATGAGTAGTTTTTTTGCCATAATCGGGGGCAAAAGTAATGGGATTTTAACAGCAAAGACAAGTTATTGCTTTTCTGTCCCTCCTTTTGGCGTTAGCACGTCTGCGGGAGCCGCTTGTGGCGAAGGGTTTTGCGCCGGCTTGGCGGGTTTCGGCGAAGCGCTGTCGGGCCGGGTACGTTGCCGGGTTTCTTCTTTCAGTACCTTGCCATCTTTGATTTCTTCTTTCCAGGCGGCTTTCCGTTTTTCGCGGAAATGGATGGCCAGGTCTTTAATCACTACCGGTTTGTCGTGGAGGCGCCGGTGAAAGGCCAGAATCAAAAAATCGGCCATATCGTCGGGGTAGGTAATGCGACAAGCGGGAGCCCTCGTAGAAACTCCAGTTCACGATCATCCATTGGCCCAAACGGTTATGCATAACCGCGATCACACTGTCTTCAGGAATAGCTTTGAACTTGAGTTTCGATTCGGGTGATGTCAGTTTGTCCAATTGCGCCAGCGCGTCGTCCAGGTTTTTCGGGATATAGATCCCGTAGAGCCGGTCTTTTTTGATTCGTTCCTGGTACTGGCGTTCAAATTCTTTATCGTTGCCGGGCGGGTCGTATTGTTGAGCGGCAATCTGGTCGGTGCCGGCGCCGGCGGCGCCAATCAGAAAAAACAACAGGAAGCGGACTTTCATAATTAAATTAGTTCGAAGTTTGAAGTTCGAAGTTTGAAGCGTATTGCAAACACATGAAAAAACAGACATTTTCATTCAATCTATCCTTGTTGGAAATTTTTTTACTGGAAATGGCGGTCTGGCTGGCGCTTTGGCTGCTGGATAATTACCTGGCCACGCTTTTAACGCTGATTCTCACGGCCATCGTATTTGCCGTGCTGGTGATTGCCCTGATTTCGGAAGCCATCGACCGGTCCAAAGTGCCCCGCAAATATTTCTGGATCATGGGCATCAGCGTGATTGCGCCTATATTATCTGCATTGTTTTACCTGCTGATTTTTGGCGGAAGAATCGACTTTGATCTCTGAACCTCCCGTTTTCCGGCGGACAGGCTGGCAACAAACCTCCTGACTGGGGGGCAGACCGGTAAACTTCAAACTTCTTCAAACGTTCCGGTTTGCCGGTTTTTGCGCACTTTGTTCCAGTTGAAATAGCGGCCATTCATCACCACGTACACCCCGGGAGGCAATACCTGAACGAAGGCCAGGGCGCTGCCCAGGTTGAAAAATCCATCGGAAGAAGTGCCGAATGCGTAAGGGATCATGGCGCCGGTGAGTACGATGGTTTTGCCTTCAATGGCAGATTCAGCCAGTACGCGGGCGGTGTCCACTATGCGATCGGTGCCGTGCGTGATGAGGATATGATGATGAGGCGATTTGCGGCAATTATGCACGATGATCGACATGTCTTCTTCGGTCATTTCAAGCGAATCGATCATCATCAGGGTTTTAATATCGATCGACACTTCGCAGCGCCCCCGTTCGAACATTTCTTTCAGGTGCGTATCCTGGAAGTATAATTCGCCGGTGATGTAGTTATATTCTTTGTCGAAGGTGCCTCCTGTGACAAAAACCTGTATCATGTGCAGGGTAGAAATAGTGAGCCATTGCCGGGTTGTACCGGTTAAATTTCAGCGGCTGCAAAGAAACGTTAATTCCGGCGCTTGCGGTGTAAAAAACGTTTTTACCTTTGCCGCCAATTAAAAAGTAACGACGTATGAAAAATGAAGAATACGCGGAGAACCGCGGTCGCGACACCATTGTTTTTCTGGTAAGCCTTTTAGCTTGTGTCGCCTTGTTGATCTGGAAACCCGAATGGGTATGGGTGTCTTTCCCTTTCTTGTTTACTGCTCTCGCCGGCGCAATGGGGCGTTTGTGATTTTATGTTAAGGCCATACGCCAGCGCCGCCTGCTTCGTTAAAAATATCCGATCTCTTTGAGAGAAGCCCGATGGGCACAATCTTCCTTCCTGCCGCGTGGTAGATACCCGGTAATTGTCGTTTCGGCAACAAAGGGTTTCTGCCGCGCGGCTTTTTTTGTTGATTTGATCTGCCATGAGCAGGGCCCTCAAATCAACAAATCAACAAATCAACAAATCAACATAAAATAGAAATCCCTCGCCGGTACGACGAGGGACTCTAACCCAAACAAATAAACACAAAAACTACTTGGTGCAAGTTTAAGACAAGTTTTGGAGTTGGGGCAAATTTCAAGCGGAAATTTTTTAACAATTTTTAAAAGTTTTTTGGTTGAATGGCGATTGGCAGAACAAAGCCCGCATAAATGCAGTAAAAACGAAAAAAAGATTGGTCTTTTGCAAGAGGGAATCCGACACCTTCCGTCGGATAGCTATTCAAGATTTTATATCTTCGGTCCATGCGTATTATTCGTTTCTTTATTGCTTTGTTCCTGACCGGTCTGCTGATTTGGTTTTTACAAACCCCACAACAGGCCGGCGATAAAACACTGCCCGCTTTGGGCGGCTTTTTAAATCCCTTCAGCGGTTTTTGGCGCAATGCAGAGCCGGCAGATGCCGGGGCGCATCTGCCTGTTGAAATAAAATTGCAAGGCCTGGGCGGGCCTGTCCGCGTGTCCTGGGATGATATGCTTGTACCGCATATTTTCGCTGATGATCTGGCCGACGCCGTCATGATACAGGGATATGTAACGGCGCAACACCGGCTCTGGCAAATGGATCTGATCACCCGCAAGGCGGCGGGCCGGCTTTCCGAAATACTCGGCGAACGTACCCTGGCCCTTGACCGGCTTTCCCGCCGCCGCGGCATGGGATACGCGGCGGAGAACGATTTGAAAGGCTGGCAAAAATCGCCGGAAAATAATCGCCTGCTGGAAGCATATACCGCGGGTGTAAATGCCTGGCTCGAACAACTGGCCCCCGCCGATTATCCGCTCGAATTCAAATTGCTCGGTTACCAACCAGAGGCCTGGACACCGCTGAAAACCGCCCTCGTATACGAAAGCATGGCCGAAACACTGTGCTCCCGGGATGAAGACCTGGCTGCCACCAATACCCTGGCCCATTTCGGTCTTTCCGCTTTTAATATGTTGTATCCCGAATGGATGCCCGGACAACAACCGGTGATACCGGACACCGGGCAATGGAAAAATATCCGGGTTGATCTTCCGGCAAGCGCTGCCCGTGCCGCTGACCTTAGCGGCGTTTCCGAAGTGGATCAAACCCCTGGCGCCGACCAGGATATGGATGGCAGTAATAACTGGGCCGTCGCCGGCTCCCGCACCCGCTCCGGGCATCCGCTGCTGGCCAATGATCCGCACCTGAACCTTTCTTTGCCCTCTATTTGGTTTCAAGTGCAGATACATCTGCCCGGACAAAACAGTTACGGCGTGTCGCTGCCGGGCGTGCCGGGTATAATCATCGGATTTAACGAAAACATCGCCTGGGGCATGACCAACGTAGGGCAGGATGTGTCGGACTGGTACAAGCTTACCTGGGCCGATTCGGCCCGCACGGCTTACCTGCTCGACGGGCAACCGCGCCCCGTGGAATGGCGGTTGGAAGAAATCGGCATAAAAGGTAAACCTGTGCTGCGCGATTCGGTGCGGTACACCATCTGGGGGCCGGTGGTGTATGACCATCAGCCCGACCATGCGCTGCGCGACTGCGCACTGCGCTGGATTTCGCACGACATGCCGGAACGGAATACGTTCGATCTGTTTCTGTCCCTCAATGCAGGTAAGTCCTATGCTGATTACCAGAACGGCCTGAGCAGTTTCGATTGTCCGGCCCAAAACTTTGTCTTTGCTTCCCGCTCCGGCGATATCGCCATTCAGGTGCAGGGCAAATTCCCGCTCCGGAAAAAAGAGCAGGGCCGGTTTGTCCAGGACGGCAGTCAAAGCGCCAACGCCTGGGCCGGTTTTATCCCGCAGGATCAGGTGCCATCCATGAAAAATCCTTCCCGGGGTTTTGTGTTTTCGGCCAACCAGCATTCCACGCCTCCCACGTACCCGTATTATTATTGCAGCCCTGATTTCGACAGCTACCGGGGGCGCCGGATTTACGAGCGGCTGTCTGCTATGCGCGATGTTACCGCGGACAGCATAAAAACCCTCCAGCTGGATAATTTCAGCCGCCGCTCAGGCGATGCACTGCCCGCCATGATGGCACTGCTTGATCACTCCCGG
>JAKLJF010000005.1:8427-23599 GCA_023151335.1 Thermoanaerobaculia bacterium
GGCTCGACGACGCGGGCCAGGAAATAGCCGGGCAACTGGCCGCCTGGAACGGCGCATATGAACCCGAACTCCTGGCGCCAACCTTGTTCGAAGTTTGGTTCGATTCGTTGTACCGGTTTACCTGGGACGAAATGTACGCATTGCGGGAAGCCAAAAAAGACATTCTGTTGCCATCTTCCTGGCGTTTGATCGACTTTCTGCGAGGGGATACCGCTAATGTTTTTTTTGACGACCAAGCCACACCGGCCCGGGAAACGGCGCGCGATATGGTGATGAAGTCTTTTCAGGCGATGCAAAACCATTTTCGCCAAAACCCGGAGACAAAAACAAATTGGGGGCGCTCGAAAGGATTTATTATACGCCACATGGCCCAGATAGACGCTTTCAGCCGCGCGGATGTGGTGGTGGGCGGCCACCGGAACGCGCCCAATGCGATCAGCAGAAATCATGGCCCATCGTGGCGGATGATCGTGGAACTGTCCGATCCGGTGCGCGCTGTTGGCGTTTATCCGGGCGGACAATCGGGCAATCCCGGCAGTTATTTTTACGACAATATGGTGGATATTTGGGCCGCGGGCCAATACAACGAGTTGTTGTTGCTTTCAGGCCCCGGGGCTATGCCGGCCAACCGTTCATTAGCGCAACAAACTTTTTCGCCGAAATGAAACCATCGCTTTTTACCGTTCTGTTTATATTATTAGCCGGTCAGTTGTGCCGCTTCGGTTTGCCCTGGTGGGCCATAGCGCCTGTCGCAGCCCTTGCTGGATGGATATTTCCACAGCACCCCGCAAAAAGTCTGTTGGCGGGTTTTGCCGGCGGATTTTTGTTGTGGAGCCTGCAAGCCTGGTGGCTGGATCAGGGCAATAATGGGATCCTGTCGGCCCGCATCGGCGCCTTGTTCATGGGTTTGCCGGGTGGGGCATTGCTTTTTTTGACCGGTATTTTGGGCGGTTTACTGGCGGGGTTGGGATGTGTGACGGGGCGATGGGCGCGTGATTTGGTCGGCCAGCCGGCAAAAGCCATTTAATTAATAAAAAAAAATTCAGGATTATAAATTTTCCAAAGAGACGGCAGTATTTTTGTTTTGTTTCCGTGAACAATCCCTCCCGGGCTTCTCACCGCCCGGTAATCCGTGTATCAATCAATTTCAGGGTTTAGATGGTTTATAAAGGTTTATAAAGGTTTATAATAAACCCTCATAAACCTTCATAAACCCTCATAAACCAGACAGTTCGTATTTCATTCGACCTTTCCAGGTCTTGCCTTCGCGTTTAAGTAATCCACCAATTTTGAAGTATGGGCAAAGCCGGCAGTAGTGTTTACCTGCCGGCTTTTGTTTTAAATTTCCTCCCGTTCGATCGGGCAGGTCATGCAGTGGGAGCCGCCGCGCGCGCGGGAAAGCTCATTCGAAGGAATGGTAATGATCATATTTTCCACCTTATCCGGTGAAATCTTGCCATTTTCGATGTCGCGCAGCAGTTTTTCGGCGCCCACGACTTTATAGCCAAAATCTTTAAATGCTTTTTCCGTGATCGGATTTCGGTCGTAGGTAATGGCAACGCCGGGTTTGAGCGCAACGAGGTTGCAGCCGTCGGTCCATTGTTCGCGTTCCTGGTAGGGGCTTTCGCCGCGGCCTGCCCAGATGAATTCCATACCGGGGTTTACTTCGGCCAGCAGGAAATCCCGGAGGCTGGGGTATTCGATCTCTTCGCCTGTAGAACGGTGTACATCGACGAAGGAGCCGAGGCCATCCTGTACGATAGGTTTATAGGCCACCATGTGGTTCTGGCTGATCTGTGTAAAGATGGTGTCGATGTGCATGTAGGTGCGCTCGGCCGGGATATTGACCTGCACCACATTTTTAATGATACCGCGGTCGAAGAGGTAGTTTTTGATCATTTGGAAGGCGTAATTGTTGGTGCGTTCGGAGCAGCCGATCAACAGGTAGTCCTTGTTCAGGATCATCACGTCGCCGCCTTCTATGCTGATGGTTTCGCCTTTTTTGGAGGGTGGGAATTTGTCCACCCGGTTGAGGTTGATGGTTTTACCGTCGGCTTTGAGCCGCCGGAATACGGGGTGGCTGCTGAAGATAAGGCGGGTGAGGAAGTTTTCGCGGAAGCGGGCTGTTTTATTGGCCTTGGTGATCATGACAAAATCCTTGATCGTTACGGCGATGTCGCGGGTAAAGATCAGGTTGGGGATGGGGTCGAACAGGATACGGTCCTCCGGTTCGAGGTACCCGGTGATGAGGGTGTCGGCCAGTTGTTCGGGCGACAAGCCGGCCAGCCGGGGGATAAAGGAGTAGGGGAGTTCTTCGAAATCGGTGATCTTGTTGATGACCTCGTATTTACTTTCTTCGTCGCGGGTGCTTTCGGCCAGCAGGTCGCGCACTTCGAGTACGTTTTCTTTTCCCAGAAAGGCTTTTAATACATTAATAAAGGTGTCGTGCTCGTCCTGCATATTGGGCAGGTGCACGATATCGTCGAACAACAGTTCACCGGCGCGTTTGGGGGTGATGCGGGCGATGCCCTCGTCGGGGCGGTGTACAATGACTTTTTTTAGGCGGCCGATTTCGGAATCGGCGTAGATCCGGCTGTTAGCATCCATGCGGTTAGAAAAATTGTTGGTTGGGCAAAAACGGGGGCAAAGGTAGGTGGAAAAATTGGGGAGACAAGGTAGTTTCACAGGTGCAGATGCAAGCCATTATTTTTGGGTCGTGTCGCGTTATTAAAACTAACTCCCGAATGGTCGGAATGTAATTTAAAACTCGGGCGTCAGCTTGATGCTTTTGCAGATTACCGGATTTTAATCAAATCCGGTAATACTGTCGAAAACCCCGAACGATTCAACGGGTGCAGATGACAAATTACCTGGTATGCAGGGCAGTTTGAAATACGTATTTACACTATGTTTGTGGCATTTTATGAAAAATGCTTACGTTCTTTTAGTATTGGCCATCGCGTGTTTATGCTTTCTTGTTTCGTGCAATGAAACAACTGAACGCCAGCCACATTCAAACAAGGCTTCCGGGCCGGGCCAAAAAATGTCAGCCATTCTGGCCGAAACCAACCGGAAGCTGGACAGAAAGGAAAACCTGTATGCGTCTGCCAAACGGATTGCCTTTTGCGATTCTGTTATTTCCAACAGTCAAAACAGGCGGGAGCAACTGACTACCCGGTTTGCCCGCGCTGCCATGCTGCTCGAATACGGCGACGAGGGCCGCGCGGTAGCGGATTACGAGTTTTTGCTGAAACAGGCTTCGGGCGACCCGGAAGGCTGGAAACAGATCATGTCGGGCCTTGGATTGGCTTATCTGCGGCTGGCTGAGCGCAACAACTGTTTGGACCGGCACAGCCCGGATGCCTGCATCATGCCTATCCAGGGCGGTGGGATACATCAAGACAAAACGGCTGCCCGGAAAGCGGTGGAGGTGTATGAAGCGCTATTGGATAAAGACCCGAATGACCTGAACTCCCGCTGGCTGCTCAATATTGCCTACATGACCCTGGGCGAATACCCGGCCAGGGTGCCGCCGCAATGGCTCATACCCAAACTCGATGCCCCGGAACCATATAACGTAAAAGCTTTTGTGGATGTGGCCGCGGAATTGAACATCAGCACCAACGATCGCGCCGGCGGAGCGATCGTCGATGATTTTGACAACGACGGCTATCTCGACATCATTACCTCTGCCTGGGATCTCACTGATCCGATGCATTATTACCACAATAACGGCGATGGCACGTTTTCTGACCGTTCTGCCGAATCGGGTTTGAGCCAAACGACCGGCGGATTGAACATGACCTCCGCGGATTATAACAACGATGGTTTTTTGGATATTTTCGTGTTGCGCGGCGGCTGGCAGGGTCAGGGCGGTTTTGGCGAACAACCCAATTCGCTGCTGCGTAACAACGGCGATGGTACCTTTACCGACGTGACCGTTGAAGCGGGTCTGCTTTCTTTCCATCCCACACAGACGGCTACCTGGAACGACTTTAACCGCGACGGCTGGCTGGATGTATTTATCGGCAACGAAACAGTCGATCCACGGAACCCACACCCCTGCGAACTTTATCTGAACAACAAAAACGGCACTTTCACCAACGTGGCCAAGCCGGGTGTCATGCATCTCACGGCTTTTGTAAAAGGTGTCGTATCCGGCGATTTTGACAACGACGGCTGGCCCGACCTCTTTATCTCCACCCTGAACAAACGGCAGGTGCTGCTCCGGAACAAGGGCGCGGCAGGTAATACGGTGGCATTCGAGATGGTGGCAGGGCTGCCCGACCAGGGCAAGCAAACCTCCAAAACTTTTCCTGCCGGCTTCTTTGATTTTGATAACGACGGTTGGCTCGACGTATTTATGTGTGATTATGACTACGAACAGCCGCTTTCTTATTACGCAGCAAAGGAATCGCTGAACCCTTCAGATGACATTACCGGCAAATTGTACCTGTACCGGAATAACGGAAACGGCACTTTTTCCGACATGACCAAACGCCTGAACATCAACGGGATCGTTTTTGCCATGAGCGCCAATTTCGGCGATATCGACAACGATGGCTGGCTTGACCTGTATTTTGGCACCGGCAATCCCAATTACCGTTCGCTGGTACCGAATAAAATGTTCAAAAACCTGGGCGGTAAAAAGTTTGCCGATGTGACCGTAAAGGCCCGGGTGGGAAACCTGCAAAAGGGCCATGGCATCGCATTTGCCGACCTGGATAACGACGGCGACCAGGACATTTATGCCGAAATGGGCGGCGCCTTCCGCGGCGACGCCTATCACAGTTCTTTTTACCTCAACCCCGACCAGAGTGAAAACAACTGGATTTATCTCAAACTGGAAGGCGTGCAAACCAATCGCGCAGCCGTCGGCGCAAAAGTGACCGTCAAATTCCGCGAAAACGGCAAAACACGCAGCGTTTACCGGGAAGTAAATACGGGCGCCAGTTTTGGCTGCTCGCCCCTTCGCCGCGAGATTGGCATCGGCAAAGCCGCCGTGATCGACGAGATCACCATCTTTTGGCCCGTCAGCAATACCACTCAGACCCTGAAAAATGTACAACCCAACCAGTTAATTAAGGTAAAAGAAGGACAGGCCGGGTACGAAGCGCTCAAACTGAACCGTATCGCTTTTAAAAAACGCGACGGTTCGATCATGCCGATGTGCGCGCCGGCAAAATGATGCGATTTACGATTTGCGATTTGTACGCCGGTTTCGCCATTTCCGAACGAGAGCAATTCCGCTCAGGATAAATAAAAATATGGCGCCTGTCCAAACAAACCAATAGCCGGAATAACGGGCAGGCACGCCTATTTCGCGGTTCGATCCCACGGCTATCATGCCTGCCCAGAAGTAGGGCGATTGCGCGGAGGCAGGTACTTTTTTATCGTCGATATATTGCAGTTTGGCCCGGCGCAGGGCGGCTGCAATGGTTTTGCCATTTCCCAATTCTTTGTAAAAATCCCGGAGTATATCCGCTGTGCTCCGGTCGTTTACCGTCCACAGGCTGGATAAAATACAGGCGGCGCCGCTTTGTGCAAAAGCGCGCGCGAGGCTCATTACCCCCTCGCCTTTTTGCTCCACGCCCAGTCCGGTTTGACAGGCGCTCAGCACCACCAGATCGGCCTGCAGGGGCAGTGCATAAATGTCAGGTAGCAGGAGGGGGGCGTCATACAGTTCGATACGGGGTATTTGCTGGTTCCGCAGGTCGGCCCGGGCATGGGTACTGAGGTGCAATATCCGGTACCGGGCTGCCCCGGCCGTAAAATGTGCCGTGTCGGCCGGGGCGCCGGCGAGCGTCCGGGTGCAGCGGGCAGGTATGGTATTCCATTCGGCGCTGCCGGCTGTTAGCGGCGACAGACCGCGTTCGCCGTTCCGGAACAGTGGCGCCACGCCTAAAAAAAACTCCGGCGCTTTTGATCGCAGGGCGTCCTGCCGTTGCAGGGTGGCCAACGACCAGGCATAGCGAATCTCCTGCCGGCGGATCAGATAGCCGGCTGTACGTAAATTGTCTCCCTTTTCGGGCAATGCCGTTACCAGGGCTTCAAAGGGGATGAAGTTGATAAAACCGTCGGGCACGATCGTCAATCGCTGCGCCGGGGCCGTTTCGGGCGGCACTATTTTTTGCCAGAGCCCATATGCTGTTTTCAGAAAATCTGCCGGATCGGCAAGTATGGCGCCCGCGTTTTCAAAACCGGAAATAAAACGGTCGGTCAGCAGTCGCAAACTGTCATCGAGGGGCGCCCGATGCCAGGTAGTAAGCGTTTTTCCTGATAAAATAAAGATGTCAATCCATCCTGATCCAATAAAATACTCAGCCAGAATCTCCTGATCAGGAATTTTAATTTTATCAAAAGAAAAATCTGCAATGGCGCCGGCATCGGCCAACTCCGGGTATGAGCGGTCGATATCGCGTTTCAGGTTGGCGATCTGTGTGGCGATCGCGTCGTATTCGATGCGCCATTGGGGCGCTTGTTCGTGGCCGGGTTGGAGGAGCAGAAGCCGTTCGAAATAAGCGGCGCTTTGGCGCAGCGTATGAAGCCGCTCAAATCGCTGATCACGGCCCGCCAGTCGCTGCCGGATCAGATAGTCCTGTAAGGCGTCGAATAGAAGCGTTGCTTTACTGCGTTCAGCCAGGGCAAATGCCTTTTCGCGGTATTCGGGTTTTCCTGTTTTCTCATATAGTAATCGGGTAACATTCATGGCCGCCTCCTCACGTATCCGGGCGTTTTGCTGGAGTTCCAGTTTGGAAGAACGGTATTGATACACCCGGCGCAGCAGCGCTTCGGCTTGCCAGGCAAGATCGTGACAATCGAGCGCTGTGTTCAGCCAATGCAGCAACGCAGTTTGATGATACATCGCTTCGGCGGCCGCCGCTTTTTCTTCCAGCGCTTCGAAGATGCTATTTTCTTCATAGAACAGGGTGGCATCCGGGTTGTCTTCGTTTTGTTTGGGTCGGAACCCGGGCAGTACAGCGGCAAGCGCCCGGTTGGCCGCGGCAAGCGCTTCTGCCGGGAATCCCTTTGCCCGCGACAATCCGGCCAGTGCAATATAAATTTTAGCCGTTTCGCGGGCCTGCGCGCCAAATACCTTTCCGGATTCTTCCAGTGCATCCTTCAAACAACGCTCAGCGCGGCTCAATTGACCGTCCCGCAGCAGGGCAATGCCGGCGGCAGCCAGGGCATGAACGCGGTATTCTGCCGCGTTTTCATCGCGGGAGGCAGTTGGCAACAAACGGATCGCGGCCCCGGCGGTTTGACAGGCCAATGCGTGCTGCCCCAGATCCAGTTGGGTGCGGGCAAGCCCGGTGAGCAGCAAGGCCCGGTTGGGGGCAGGCAAGCCGGGCAGGTCCAGGCCGGTCCGGTAGGCTGTTTCAGCGGCGTTGGGCTGGCCGCTGTTCCAATAGGCCACGCCAATATTATTGTACAAACCGGCCCTTTCCGCGGTTTTATCCGCGGGTGTTGAAGACATGGCCTTCTGAAAAATAGCCAGGGCTTTTTCATTGTCACCCAGGCGGGTATAATGATTGCCCAGTGGTTTATACAACGTTTCCACGGCTTCAAAATCGGCATAGCGGTAGCGTTCAAACCAGATTCTGGCGGCTTCATACGCCTGAACGGCTTGCCATATACGACCCAGTTTGGAAAGGTAATAACCGCGGTAGGCCTGCAAATACATGAGCGGTTCCGCTTCGGCACCATCTTTGGGAGCGCGCCATTGCGCTGCCAGTGCCTTGTCCAGGTTTTTTAAAGCGACCGAAGGGTCATCCGATTTTATATCGTGGGTTTCCACCTGTATCCAGCCCCACAGTTCGAGCTGATCGGCCTGCCTGGCCAAATCTGCTTTTTTACCGGCGTAATACAGGAAGCTGTCTTGCTGCCCAGTTGATTCGAAGTAGGCGATGCGCGCGTCGTATTGCCCCGGGGTTTGGGCAGTTTGGGGAAACAGCGCCGCCGGCAGCGCGGCGAAGAGCAGCCGAAGCGTGGCGCGTGACAAACATGGGTGCATGACTGTTCGGATGGATTGCGATATATTAATGAGGCAAGATATGCGGGATGCCGCTACATTTCAGCATGGAAATTGCGGGAAAAAGGTTTACGAAACTTTTGAAAGTTTCGTAAACGTGGCGCCAGGCACGGCGCTGAATTTTTCGACGGAATCCGTGCCCGGTAAAAAGCAGCGTAACGCTACCTTTGCCGGCAATCGTGCCCGGAAAATTCACGGGCCCCTACCTTACGTTACACAACACTATGAAACATTTCATTTTCACAATTTTTACCCTTTTTGCCCTTATTCTGGCCTGCACAGAACCTGATAAACGCGTATTGCCCATTCTGGGCGAACGCGACCTGGTAAATGGCGATACGGTGTACCGCAGCGTGCCGGATTTTTCATTCGTGGATCAGGATAGTCAGATCGTGACCAACGCCTCTTTTAAAGACAAAATTTACGTGGTGGATTTTTTCTTCATCCATTGCCCGACAATTTGCCCGAAAGTGAAAGCGAACGGTTTGCGCATTTATCAAAAATATAAAAACGACCCCCGGGTCGCTTTGTTATCGCATTCCATCGACGTAAAAAACGATACGGTGGCCGCGCTCAAACGGCACGCGCAGAAACTGGGGGTCGGGAAGCCGGGTTGGTACCTGGTGACCGGCGATCATGATGCCATTTACGGCATCGCCGACGATTATTTCAGCGTGGCTGTCGAGAACCCCGACGCGCCGGGCGGATTCGACCACAGCGGGCGGCTGATCCTGGTGGACAGGAACCGGCATGTGCGTTCTTTCTGCGACGGCACCGACGCTGCCGACGTGGACCGCTTTATGCAAGACATCGATATTTTGCTGGCTGAACAGTTTGGAACGCGGTAAAACGATGAACAGCTTCAAAACCAGTCTTTCGCTCGCCCTGGCGCTCTCTGTCAGCCTTTGGTTCAGTGGAGGCTGCGGGCAAAATACTTTTCGGGAAGGAGAACGCCTGTACAAAACGCATTGCGCCAATTGCCACATGGACGACGGCATCGGCCTCAGTGCCCTTATTCCGCCCCTGGCCGGATCGGACTATTTGAACAAACACCGGGAGCAATTGCCATGTATCCTTCGTTATGGCCTGAGCGATACGATCTTTGTGAACGGAAAAATGTATGCTGAAAAGATGCCCGGTGTGCCCACACTTTCCGAGATACACATCACCAACCTGCTCAATTTTATCAACAATAGTTGGGGTAACCGGAATGGGGTTTACCGGCTGGAAGAAGTGCGTGCAGCGTTGGAAAAATGCCAGTGATCTTTGGCAAGGATGTCTGAAAATGCCAATTTGCCTGAAACGGCATGATAAAAACTGCGGCGCAATTTGGGGTTCGGCGTCAACTGCCTAATTTTGACTCAACCAAAAAATGCGGGACGGCTGTCTGTCCCAAAAATGCAACACTACCGTTGCTTTGTCGAAATCTTCTACCGCGAGAACATGAAACACTTGATCATTCCGATAGCAGCGTGCTTTTGGGCCGCTCCGCTGGCAGCGCAAATCCCCACCAACAACGAATGTGATACCCCGCTTGAACTGGGCCTGGCGCCAACTTGCAGCAACGACGTGTATACCAACCTGAACGCCACGCCTACCGATATCGGTTTGAACAATATTCCGTCCTGCGGGAATGTCTTGCCGCCGGCCCGGGATGTATGGTTCACGTTCGTTTGCCCGCCCAGCCCCCTGGATTTCC
The DNA here is from genome assembly GCA_023151335.1 of Thermoanaerobaculia bacterium. GTDB lineage: Bacteria > Bacteroidota > Bacteroidia > Chitinophagales > Saprospiraceae > M3007. Next base: position 18,159 of record JAKLJF010000005.1, read on the forward strand.
GTATTGAACTCACCGGCGCCGGCAGCAATCCGGTCAAAAACCCCGTGCTCGTGGTATATCGGGGCGATTGTTCCACCGACGGCCTGTTTGAACTGGACTGCGTGAGCGCGGCCTCCGGATCGAGCGACCTGTTTCTCGACGTAAAAGGCCTGACGCCGGGCGCCACGTATTTTGTCCGGGTGTTCGATACTTCGCCCACGGCTACGCCCAATGCCGGCGCGTTTAACCTTTGCGTCAATGAAATTCCGCCGGTCGTGACCATCGATCAGGGCAGCTCTTTTCTCTGCGCGGGTACCCTGTACGATACCGGCGGGCCAAACGGCGACTACGGCCCGAACGAAGACCATGTGTTCACCATATGCCCCAGCCAGACCAATGCCTGTATTGATTTTACGCTGACGTACTTCAACTTTGATGCCGGGCCGGCCTTCGATCTGGATTTACCCGGGTTCGACGCCCTGACTTTTTTCGACGGGCCCGGCGTAAATGCCCCGGTGATTGCTCAGATCAACAGCACAAATCCTTTTACCGGCACCGATGGCGGTGGCGGTGTTTGTTTCCAGGTGCAGGCTGGTAGCGGCTGTCTGACCATTGCTTTTCAATCGGACGCCAGCGTGCAGTTCGAAGGCTTTGAAGGTCATTGGACTTGCAGTAATACGCCCTGCGAAACGGTATCGTCCATCGAGACGGAGACAGCTGTCACTTCCACCAATATCGTCGACGCCATACTGGCGCCCGGAACCACCGTAAATATCACGAATACAAATTGCCCTCCCGGCGCCCTCGGAACTTTCAGCTTCCCCACAGACAATAACGACCTGGGCCTGCAAAAAGGATTGGTGCTTACGACGGGTTCGGTCGATCTGGTGCCCGGCCCCAACGATCAGGGCGGCGCTTCCCAGTTCAATTTCACCCCCGGCGACCCGCAACTCGATTATCTGTCCGTTTTGCAGGGCAACAGCGCGCCTTCTTTTGATGCCTGCGTCGTTGAAATGGACGTTTTTGTCGCTACCGACGAACTTACCTTCGAGTATGTGTTCGGCTCGGAGGAGTATCCGGAATACATCGACACTGACTTCGGTTACAACGACATCTTTGCCTTCCTGGCATCAGGCCCCGGTATCGTTGGCGACCCCAACCTGGGCGGCGCGCAAAATATTGCCCTGCTGCCCGGTACGGCAACGCCGGTGCAAATTTTCAGCGTCAATAACCTCACCAATTGGGAATATTACCGCAACAACGGCGTACTCAACGGCTCCAGCCTGCAATACGACGGATTTACTTCCGATTACCTGGGCGTCAAAAAAAGCCTGACAGCGCGGGTAGGCGTAATCCCCTGCAACACCTACCACCTCAAACTCGCAATCGCCGACCGCGGCGACACCGGCTGGGACTCGGGCGTGTTTATATCTGAAGTACGCGGCGGCGCCCCGCAACTGGATGTCGCGTTTGCCAGCGGACTGGATTATTTTATCGAAGACTGCTCGGGCAATTTCGATCAGATCGTTATCCGGTTGAATAAAGCGAAAACCAAAGCTGTCAGCTATACGGTCACAGTGGGCGGAACTGCCACCCAGGGTGTCGACTATCTGCTGAATATTCCGGCAGTAGTTACTTTCCAGCCCGGCGATACGCTTCTGACCTTTCCCATTGTGCCCATTGCCGATGGTGAAACCGAAGGCACTGAAACTGTTACGATCAGCATTTCCAACGATTTTGGCTGCGGCAACGTGGTGTATGAAACGGTGACGGTGAACCTGAACGACAACGCTGAGGTGAACATCAACGGCGGCGCCGACACCTTGTTTGTGTGTGCTGGCGGTACCGCCCAACTTGAAGCCTCGGGCGCCCTGACTTATTTCTGGGAGCCGCCGCTGGCCGTCAGCGATCCCAATATCGCCAATCCTACCATCACGCCAACGCAGAATTTATGGCTTAAAGTAACCGGCTCTGTCGGCGCATGTATGGATGAGGATTCCATTTTTGTAAAAATAATCAACACGCCGGCGCTGGATATTTCAGTTACCGACTCCACGATTTGTCAGGGCGATACCGTCCAGTTGAACGCTGTGACGAATGCCGGCGCTGTCGGCCTCGAATGGACGCCCAAAACCCGTGTGGATGATCCGAACAGCCTTACGCCCAAGGGCTTCCCGATCACCACCACTATCTATACCGCCACGCTGAATGTGCCGGGCTGCCCGGAAATCAGCAGGGAGATCACGGTGAGCGTCGATACCCTGTTTTTCCCGACCCTGGCCGGCGACGAACTGAGCATTTGCCAAAACTATTCTGTACAATTGGCTGATCAATTGAATACAAGCACTCAATATACCTGGACGCCGGCGGACGGGCTCGACGATCCCAACAGCTCCGGCCCGGTAGCCACACCGGGGCAGACTACCGTGTATACCCTCACCGCCACCAGCGCCAACGGTTACTGCTCCCAAACGGCCACGGTAACCGTGAACGTCACGCCGGCGGATATAGACATCACAGGCGATGAAAATATCGAGATTTGCCTGGGCGATACGGTAAACCTGAGCGCCCAGGCCAATCCGCCGGGCGCGGTCATCACCTGGCAACCGCCGTTTTACGTCATGCCGTCCTCCGGGCCGGCGGTAAAAACTGCCCCGGACGAATCCATCACCGTTCGCGCTTTTTACGTTATCAACGGCTGCTTCGTCCAGGATTCCGTGCATATCCGCGTCGATTCACTCCCCGAACTGACTATCGTGCGCGACCCGGACAAGCCGATCTATTGTCCCGGCGATACGGTTTACCTGATCTCTCCGACGTACGAACCGGCAAATTTTCCGGGTATCATGCATACCTGGGACGATTTCCCCGGTGAACTCACACCCGTGGAAAACTGGAACATGGTGATCAATGCGACCACGACCCATACTTTCCAACGCATTACTACCAACCACGCCTGTGTGGACACTGCCGAAGTGACTGTGCCGGTGGGTATCCCCCCGACATTTACCATCGCAGCCGATCCGCCACAGGTTTGTCCGGGTCAGTCTTCACAAATTTCCGTGACCGTAACGCCCAATCAGAAGGTGGAATGGGAGGATCAATCGATGACCCTGTCGTGTATGGATTGTCTGAATCCGGTGGCCAATCCACTCACGACCACCACATACATGGTGAGTACGCCGGAAGCGGATTGCCCGGGCGGCGCGAGCATCACCGTCACCGTATTACCCCTCCCGGCTATCAGCCTTTCCGATCAGTCGATTTGTATCGGCGATTTCGTGACGCTCAACAATATACCGGTCAATCCGCAGGATGTATATACCTGGACGGCCAATCCGCCGGGTACCATTGCCGACCCGAACCTGCCCACGCAAACCGTGAGTCCGACCGTTACCACTACCTATTCCGTGACGGCAGTAGGCCAATGTACCAACCAGGGCAGCGCCACCGTAACCGTCAACAGCGGAACCATCGATGCCGGACCCGACCAGACGGTCTGCCCGGGCGCCTCTGTCAGGCTCACCGCGACCATTTCGGGTCCGCAAGGTAATGTCGTCTGGGTACCCTCCGGGCAGATCGGCACCACGGCCAACGTGCAACCCCTTGTGACGACTACCTACACAGCCCGGTATCTGTTTCAACCCAACTGCGAAGTAAGCGACATGGTGACGGTGAATGTGCTGCCTGCCGTGATCCTCGGCCCCATACAGGTTGATCCGAATCAGGATACGATTTGTGAAGGCGTCAGTTTAAGACTTAAAGTAGCTTCCAATTTGACAGGCCTTTCCTTTGTCTGGACGGAGAACGGTGCGCCAATCCCCGGCGCTACGCTGGATTCTGTGATCGTCACGCCCCCCGGCGCCGCTGATCCGGTGATCGTGCAATACAGCGTTACCGCTACCGACGACAATGGCTGCACCGCCGTATCCGGGCCGATAGAACAACTGGTCAAACGTTGTTTTGTCTTCCCCAATGCCTTCACTCCCGGCAATGACAGCGACAATGAAACCTTTTCCGGGATCTTGAATTTCGGCGTGGAAGGCGGCCTGGAAGTGGTTGAATTCAGGATATTTAACCGCTGGGGGCAGAAGGTGTTCGAAGCCACCGAAAACCAGAAAGCCTGGGATGGCCGGGTCGACGGCAAAGATGCGCCCATGGACGTATACGTTTATTATATCGTTGTTCGTTTTGGCAACGGCGAAGAACAAACATTCAAAGGGGAGGTGAGTTTGTTGCGGTAAACTCTTCTTTTCAAAACTCAATTTCCGATATGCGCATTTTTGTTTTTGTAATAACCCTGATCGGTGCAGGCAGCGTGCTGTTTGCCCAACAAACTGCCAATCAAACCAAAGTAGTGACCGGTACGGTGTTGATAAATGACCGTACGCCCCTTGACTTTAAAACAATTCCGGGGGCCTTAAAAACGGATTGGGGCGTCCGGGTGGATTCGTTCAACCTGGCCGAAAAAACCTTGGTATTATACACGCCGGTTGCCACGGTAATGCTGGCAAATATGGATTACCCGGCGCCGGCAGCCGAAATCCGGGGAGCTGCCGAGCTGACCTGGATGTGGGAAACGGCTGCCGATGAAGCGCTTCGCCATCAATCGCAGGTGATCATTTCGGTGATCGGGGCTGCCGGCAAACCGGTTGATTTGTACAAGCTGTTCACACGGGTAGCCGCCGCGGTATTGGACAACACCCGTTCCTGCGGGGTGTATATGAACACCCAGTTCGTCCTGCAGTCCAGGGCGTTTTATTTGCAGGCTGCCCGCAATTTGACTGAAAAAGCATTGCCGATCTATTGCTGGGTTTTTTTCGGCATGGCGCAACAGGAGGGACAAAGCAGCGCTTACACCTACGGCATGCAGGAGTTTGGCATGCCCGATCTGGAGATATTCAAATCCAGCCACTCGCTCCAGGAAGCGCATGCCGTTCTATACGACATCGTTGCCAATGCTTTGCAAAACAATATCCGCTTGCAGGATGGCTCCGTTGTAGAAACCCTGGAAGGACAAAAAATCACCCTGAAACTGACGAAATCGGCGCTGCTGGAAGGACAAACGCTGCTGCGGGTGGAATACTGATAGTGTTGATTTGTTGATTGGTTGATTTGTTGATTTGAGGGCCTTGCGCTTGGCCGCCTCACCAAGCGCAAGGCCCTCAAATCAACAAATCAACAAATCAACAAATCAACTAATTCACCAGCGCGACGCCGCCTGATATTCGTTTCCGGTCGCCATCGAGATATTCAACTTCGGCAATCCAGACATAGTATCCTGGTGGGGCGAGCCGGTTGCGCCATTTGCCATTCCAGCCCATGAGAGGGTCGTTGGGTTGAAAATTGCGGTTTTCAAATACCAGGTGACCGCCCCGGCTGTACACCTGAAGATATACGACCCGCGCTACGCCTTCTCCGGAGAATACAGTAAAATAATTGTTCTGATTACTGGAAGGCGC
>JAKLJF010000600.1 GCA_023151335.1 Thermoanaerobaculia bacterium
GGCTTTGCATGCTCCGTCTTGCGCCTATATATTTTCCCGGCATCGGGGGACTGATCCGTATTGCCTGGAGTATGGCCGGAAAATGGTTCAACATCAACCTTATTACCATCAACCTGGAACTTAACGGATGAAAGTACTCATACTCGCCGGCGGATACGGCTCCCGGCTCAGCGAAGAAACAGGCGTGCGGCCAAAACCCATGGTGGAACTCGGAGGACGACCCATCCTCTGGCATATTATGAAAATTTATGCCCATTACGGGCTCACCGATTTCGTGATCCTCTGCGGGTATAAAGCCTACGTTATCAAGGAATATTTCGCGCAGTATTTCCTGCACCATTCGGACGTGACATTCGACCTGGCGAACAACAAAATGGAAATACACAATAACCTCAGCGAACCCTGGCGCGTCACCCTGCTCGATACCGGCCTCGATACCATGACGGGCGGCCGCGTCCTCCGTGCCAAACCCTACCTCCAGCCCGGCGAACCTTTTATGCTCACTTACGGCGACGGAGTGGCCAATATCGATATCGCGGCGCTGTTGCAATTCCATAAAGGCCACGGCAAAGCGATTACCATGACCTCTTCCCAACCCGAAGGCCGCTTCGGCGCGCTCGACATCATCGACGGCGGACGCGTAAGCAAATTCGTGGAAAAACCCAAGGGCGAAGGCGGCTGGATCAATGCCGGATTCTTCGTGTGCGAACACCAGGTATTCGACTACATCCGCGAAGGCGACGCCACCATCTTCGAGCGTTCGCCACTGGAACAACTCGCCGCCGACGGACAACTGTACACCTATAAACACCACGGCTTCTGGCACCCCATGGATACCCTGCGCGATAAAATGACGCTCGATAAAATGTGGCAACAGGGTAAAGCGCCGTGGAAGATGTGGTAACGGAAAATATGAATTTATCAGGATTTGCCCAAAAACGCGTCCTCGTCACCGGCCACACCGGCTTCAAGGGCGCCTGGCTCAGTATTTGGCTGCACGGCCTCGGCGCCGACCTCGCCGGCATCGCCCTCGACCCGCAACACCCCGACGGCGTTTTCCTGCGCAGCGGCATCGGCGCCCGCATGCGCGACCACCGCGCCGACATCCGCGACCTGGAGCGCATGAAGGCTATTTTTGCAGAAGAACAACCCGAAATCGTGTTCCACCTCGCGGCCCAGCCGCTGGTGCTGGAGAGCTATCGCGACCCGGCCGCCACTTTCGCCATCAACACCCAGGGTACCGTCAACATCCTCGAAGCTATCCGCTGCACGCCATCCGTACGGGTCGCCGTGCTGATCACCACCGACAAGTGCTATGAGAACCAGGAATGGGTGTACGGCTACCGCGAAACCGACCCCATGGGCGGCCATGACCCGTACAGCGCCAGCAAAGGCGCCGCCGAAATCGTCATTTCGTCCTACCGCCGCTCTTTTTTCCAGTCAGGCCGCCCCACAGCCATTGCCTCCGGCCGGGCCGGCAACGTGATCGGCGGCGGCGACTGGTCGGAAAACCGCCTGGTACCCGATATCATCCGCGCCATTGAAAGTAATCAAACCCTGGAAATCCGCAGCCCCGCCGCCGTGCGCCCCTGGCAACACGTGGTGGAGCCCCTCGGCGGCTACCTGCTGCTGGCGCAAAAACTGCTGGAAAACCCCGCCCGCTACACCGGTGCCTGGAACTTCGGCCCCTTACCGCACAGCGTACATACCGTTGGTACCGTCGTAGAGGCATTTTTCCGGTATTTCCGCGAGCGCTACCCTACCCGGCCCCTCGCCGGCTGGCGCGACACCTCCGACCCCCACCAGCCCCACGAAGCCGGCCTGCTCATGCTCGACATCAGCAAAGCCATACACCGCCTGGGCTGGCAGCCGGCACTCGGTTTTCAGGAAACGGTGGAAATGACGGCGGACTGGTACGCGCGGTATGCAGAAAGCGATGTGTGGGAGTTGTGTATAGAGCAAATAAACCAATACCAGGGAAAATGGCTTACAAAAAATGAACAGGATTGATCTTCAACACAAAACCAGGGCCCGACCCGGCTTGTCGGAAAAGTACTGGTTTGAAAATGAAAAAACCGGTTTGAAAAGAACGCTGTTTCACCGGATCACCATACCGCTTGAACCCTTTGATTCCGGTCTTGAATACGAAGAACAACCCGTACAGACCGAAATAGTGATCGAATGGTTAGACCTCCGCCTGCCGGATCCCGACGATTTGGATCATCTCGAAATTAGCAGTGCAAAGTATAAAGATGCCGAAGCATCGGTATATGTCGGCTGTGCGCATAATCTTTGTGAAATTAAAAAGATCAGTTTGAATAAATTAGAAAAAGATATTTATCAGGTTGCGGGAGAAATATTGGTCAACTTTGAAAATGAAGGTGTGGGTCAAAACGAGAAATTTTCATTTCATACAACCATCCAACACAAAGGTACCTGACCATGCAATTCACCCAACGCAAACTCTCCGGCGTCGTCGAAATCCAGCTCTCCCCCATCCGCGACGAGCGCGGCTTTTTTATGCGCGCCTACGACGTGGGCCTGTTCGAGCAGGCAGGCTTGCACCGGCAGTGGATGCAGGAAAACCACTCCCGCAGCGAGCGGCGGGGTATTATCCGGGGGCTGCACTTCCAGTTTCCACCCTACGCCGAAACCAAACTGGTGCGCTGCGTACGCGGCGCCGTGCTCGATGTGTTCGTGGATTTGCGGGCCGGCTCGCCCACCTTCGGCCAGTGGGACAGCATTGAACTGTCGGAGGAAAACAAAAAATTAATTTTCATCCCGCGCGGTTTCGCGCACGGTTTTTGCACGCTCACCGACGAAAGCGAGGTGTTGTATAAAGTCGACAACGTGTACAACCGCGAGCACGAAGGCGGTCTGCTGTGGTCCGATCCCGGTCTCGCGATCGACTGGCCTGTAGAAACGCCGCTGCTGTCGGAAAAAGACGCCCGGAACATGACGCTGCGGGCGTTTGTGGAGCAATATGGAAGCATCGGCGTTTAACCTGTCGGTTATTTGCCCGGTCGTAATCGTAAATCGTAAATCGTAAATCGTAAATGAACATACGTCTATTCAAACCCTCCGTCGGAGCGGAAGAACTGCAGATGATCCGGGAGGCCTTCGAGCGTTCCTGGATCGGCCTGGGCCCCATGGTCAGTGCATTTGAGTCCGAATGGGAAAAATTCACCGGCGCCAAAATGGCCGTCGGCGTCAATTCCGCCACGGCGGCGCTGCACCTGGCGCTGGCCGCCTTCCGTTTTCCGGAAGGGAAAAAAGTGCTGGTGCCCTCGCTCACCTTCGCAGCCACGGCCACGGCAGTACTGTACAACCGCCTGATTCCTGTATTTGTGGACAGCGACCCGGTGACGCTCGGCATGGATATGGAAGACTTGCAACGCAAGTACGATCAAGACTGCGTGGCGGTGATGCCGGTACACTACGCCGGCCACCCCGTAGCCATGGAAATACTCATGCCCTGGGCCCGCGAGCGCGGTCTGAAGGTGATCGAAGACTGCGCCCACACGGCAGGCGCCGTGTACAAGGGCACCATGCTGGGCTTGTGGGGCGACATCGGCTGTTACAGCTTCGAAGAGAAAAAACTCATGACCACCGGCGACGGCGGCATGATGGTAACCAACGACCCCGATCTGTTCCGCGACGTAAAAGCCATGCGCTGGGTGGGCATCGACAAAGACAACTGGAAAACGGCCCAGCAATATACCACGGCCAACCGCGACGCCATGCACTGGTTCTACGAAATTGCCGTGCTGGGCTACAAATACAATATGAACGACCTGGCAGCCTCCATCGGGCTGGCCCAGCTAAAAAAACTACCGGCTATGAGCCGCCG
>JAKLJF010000601.1 GCA_023151335.1 Thermoanaerobaculia bacterium
CCAGTGTCGGGATGCTCTACCCCTGAGCTACAACGATTATTCCTCTGAGCCGTTGATGAGATTTGAACTCACGACCTTCCCGACACCAGTGTCGGGATGCTCTACCCCTGAGCTACAACGATTATTCCTCTGAGCCGTTGATGAGATTTGAACTCACGACCTCTTCCTTACCAAGGAAGTGCTCTACCCCTGAGCTACAACGGCCTCTTTCATTGAGTGATTAAGTGCGATCACGGTTTTTTAATCACTCAATCGCTAATCACTCAATCACTCAATGCAAGGGTGGAGCGGCGGACGAGACTCGAACTCGCGACATTCAGCTTGGAAGGCTGACGCTCTACCAACTGAGCTACCACCGCGTTGTTCATTGAGTGATTGAGTGATTAGGTGATTGAGTGATTAAGAATCCGTGAGCGCCATAATCACTCAATCACTCAATGAAGGGTGGGGGTGGTGGGATTCGAACCTACTCAGCGGTCAAGCACCAGATTTACAGTCTGGCCCGGCTCTCCAACTCCGGGGCACCCCCTTTTTGGGTTATTGGTTGATTGATTATTAGTTGATTCGTTACGAGAGATATGGTTAAACCAATTAACCAATAACCAATTAACTGACAACTAAATTCAGAGCCAGTGGAGGGACTCGAACCCCCGACCAGCTGATTACAAATCAGCTGCTCTACCAACTGAGCTACACTGGCCAAAATATTCTCTCCACAGGCTTTTCTTAAGAAGATTATGCTTTCAAAGAACGCGCTTTTTTCCGGGAAACACCCCCCTTTTGAAAAGCGTGTGCAAAGGTAAGGCATTTTGCTGTATTTGGAAAAGTTTTTTTAAAAAAAACTGCACTTTAATACGAAAAACCGTTTTTTGCGGGCGTCGCGCCGGTCAGCGACCGGGAAGGCCCTCCTTTTTATGATTTTTGATGAAAAACGCTTCGTTTATTGCCTGAAACACAGCTCGACGCCGGAACCGGAACCGATACTGCTGGCGCTGGAACGCGAAACGCACCTGCGCACGCTGCATCCGCAAATGTTATCGGGGCCGTATCAGGGCATGCTGTTGCAAATGATCAGCCACATGATACGCCCCCGCCGCGTTCTGGAGATCGGCACTTTCACCGGATACGGCGCCATTTGCCTCTCACAAGGAATGGACGGCGATGGCCTGCTGCACACCATCGAGGTCAACGACGAGTTTACGCCTATTATAAATAAGTATATTGAGCTGGCTGGATTAAAAGACAAAATTGCGCTTCACCTTGGCGATGCTTCCGCCATCATTCCAACGCTGGAAGACACTTTCGACCTCGCATTTCTCGATGCCGGGAAAATGGACTATGCCAAGCATTACGAACTGGTGCTGCCGAAGTTACGTCCCGGCGGTTTCCTGTTGGCCGACAACGTGCTGTGGGCGGGGAAAGTTCCAGCAGGCGAAAAAGACGCCACGGCAACGGCGCTGAACGCCTTTAATAATATGGTACAAACCGACGACCGGGTAGAAAACCTGCTGCTGCCCCTGCGGGATGGGCTAATGGTGGTCAGGAAAAAGGGGTAGCAGGTTTCTGGTTTGAGGGTTAAATAGCAAGGCTGATCAATACTACCGGTAATAAATAACGCGAAGCAACAGTTCCAAACCGGTCTGAAACTCATTTCCGTCCGAAGTCTGCCGGAATTTCACCCCATTCTTCCGTATTCCATTTTATAATAGGGTTGGTCACTTTATTCCCGGCGAGCCATTTTTCCGCCCGCTCGATCAGATCGAAGATTTGATCATTCCGACCGGTGGGTTCCAGTTTGGTGCGGCATTTTTTGGCTTTGATCCAGAGTTGCGCATTCCGGGAATCGGAATAAATGGGGATGTTCGGGCGGTTTTGCTGTTTGAGCCAGGCAAGGCCGTGTACGAGGGCCAAAAACTCGCCGATATTATTGGTGCCATCCGGCAAAGGCCCGATGCGGAATATTTCCTGCCCCGTCCGGATGTGTACGCCGCGGTATTCCATATCGCCGGGGTTGCCGCTGCAGGCGGCGTCTACGGCAAGGCTGTCGGGGCGGACGCCGGCTTTTTCCAGTTCTTCCAGCGATTTTTTTACAGTTTTTGTGTCCTTCCCGGCATAAGCCCAAAAGGAGCCCTTATAGGCATTTTCTGCCTCGGCCCTGGAAGCAAAACTTTTGTATTTGGCCTGCGGGTAGCCGTCTATCTGTTGCCTGGCCGCTTCCCAGGAAGTGTAAATGCCGGGCTGATAACCTTCCCAGACCACATAGAATTTTTGTTTGGACATGTTGTGTGAGGGGAATGACTTTTCGGCGGGGCGGTGCAAAAACTATCGAAAAGTCATTTACAAATTAAAACCGTAAATCGAACCGGGTTATATTGGCTGTGATCATAAATTCAACAAGTTCATGCTGTAGTACAACGAAACGCCCAGCATACTGACCCGCCCGTTGTACAAGCTGTTATTTGTTCCGTCGGACTGGCGGGCGGCGTAGAGGTTGTCGATATTGGTCAGCCCGAGATTTGCCCGCAGGCCTAATTTTCCACCCAGGTCTTTCTTGCCGAAATTGAGTTTGTACTGAAACCCGGCGAGGATACCGATGTCATTTTTCTTAAAATCATTGTTGGCGTCGAACAGTTTATTATCGCCCCCGGGCAGTTCCGTGCCTGTGGTTTGGTTGAATAGCAACCGGCCGTAGTACAGCCCGGCCAGCAGCGACAGCCGGCCATCGCGTTTCAGGGTAATCTCGGGTATGGCGGCCAGTACCAGCCAGGTTTGCCGGTAGGTTACGTCGCGTATATAATCGAGGTAGAATGGGGCAGTATCCAGTGGTACGGTAAAAGCCGAATTGGCATGTGAGAATTTGCCGATCAATCCGGCTTCCACGTTTATGGTAATAAAGCCGCCACTGCCGCGAAAAGCAAACTGGGTGCCCAGTTCCCAGCCGGGTTTCCAGGTAAATTCGGGCGCAGGAGAAGCAGTAAGATAACCGGTACCCCGCAAGCTGAAATAATTGACCCCTCCGCGCACCCGGAATTCCAGTCCGGCCGGCGTGAATTCACGTTCAAAGACGTACTCGTCCGTCACGGTACGGTTGCCGCGTTTGCCCTCGGTGGTCACCTGCAATTCGCGGTTGCCCAACAGGAGGTAACGGATCTTCTGCGGGTTGTCATGGGCCGGGTTTTCAAACAAATAGCCGTCGGCGTCAGCCAGCGTGAGTTCGAAGCCTACCGGTTCGTTTTTATTCTGGCCGCGCACCGTGGCGTAATACATGATCACGTCGCCACGCAATTCCAGTTGCATGGTTTCCAGCAAAACGGTATCGCCGTTCTCCGCTTTGATACGCAGGCCGCGGCCGGTAAGCGTACTGTCGTCCTGAACTTTCCAGATTTCCAGGCGGTCGCCGCGATCCTGTGGCATGAACCAGGTACCTTCCAGCACGCGCAATTCCCGGAAAATCAGGTCCGCGTCTTCAATTTGCGCAGTAAGCAAAAAGGGGACGAGTAAAAAAAAGCCTATTGTGAAGAGTTTACGAAAAAGCATAATCAAAATTTTTGGCAAAAAAACGAAGAATGTTTAATAGGTTAGCGGGTTTAACGGGTTTAACGGGTTTAACGGGTTTAACGGGTTTAGCGGGTTTAGCGGTTTAACGGGTTTAGCGGGTTTAACGGGTTTAACGGGTTTAACGGGTTTAACGGGTTTAGCGGTTTAACGGGTTTAACGGGTTTAGCGGGTTTAGCAGGTTTAACGGGTTTAACGGGTTTAGCAGGTTTAGCGGGTTTAACGGGTTTAATCACGCATGGCATCCCTAACTAACTTTGCGAAGGGCTAACGAACCCGTTAAACCCGTTAAACC
>JAKLJF010000602.1 GCA_023151335.1 Thermoanaerobaculia bacterium
TATCATACGATTGCCCAATTCGCCCTCTAACTGGGGAAACAGGTATTTACCTTCTCCCATTTCAGCGTATTGGCCCAGCGGGCCGGCTTGTTTCAGAATACGATCAAAAATGTCCATTATAATTGGAATGATGAATGATGAATGATGAATATGACCCAATGACCCAATGACGCAATGACTCAATGACTCAATGACCCAATATTTTCACGCCACCTCTGCCAGTGCTTCGCGGGCGCGTTTTTCGGCTTGTTTTTCTTTCCAGGATTTCCATCGGCTACCCATTACGGCGTTCATTCCTTTGTCGACAACAAAATGCCGGGTGATATTCCACACGCCTCTGGCCTGGGTGAATACGCTGTCGCGCGTGCGCAGGCTGATGGAAAAACCGCCGTCCATGTACACGATATAGTGCCACCACAACGCCGGGATGAAAAGGGTTTCACCGTGGTACAGTATGGTTTCGTACCCTTCCGCCTGGCGCAGGGCCGGGAAACGGTCGTAATCCGGTTGCAATGGATTCACATGGCTCTGCACGGTGAACGGATGCTGGTACAGGAAGGGATTCTGCTGTTGGTTGAACAGAACAATATGTTTGCGCGTCCAGAAATGGGTATGAAACACATTGGAGCAGTCGATATCGTAGTGCAGGTTAGTTACGGCGCCGGCGCCGCCAAAAAACATAAAGGGATATTTATCTATCCAGCCGTCGCAAATAGCGGGATTGCTTACATCATGGATCAGTTCGCGGGCATGATCGAAAATGTTCCATAAAAAAATGCGGTACTCCGTCGGGCCTTTTTGGATCAGGTCGAGGTAATCGCCGAATTTCATGGTGATGTGGCTTTTCATGTAGTTCGGGCCCGGTTTATGGTAGTCCGGGCCGACGAGGGGCACGTCCAGATGTCCATACTTTTCTTTTAAATACGCAAAGGACCATTTTTGAATAGCGGGCCAATCTTTTGTGAGGTCGGTAAAAACGACCGGCCGTTTGGGTTTAAGGTAGTTTTCGATAAATTCTTCACGCGTGAGGCCGGTACGGCGCTCAATGGGCATCAGTTTCATAGTTAAGTAACGTAGTTGTTGCGGGTTCCGGATTTGATGTTTGTATGGAATTTTCCGGATTTATACTGCAACCTGGGGCAGGTCAGCCAGGGCTGGTTCTGTTTCGGGCATGAAGCCCTGGGTTTGCATCCAGGCGTCACTGAATACTTTGCTTACGTATTTACAACCGTGATCGGCAAAGATAAGCACCACCACGTCTTTTTCGGTCAGTTCGCCTTTTATCTGATCCAAACATTGCAAGGCAGCGCCGCTGGAATAACCCGCCAGAATACCCTCCCGGCGGGCGATGAGGCGCGCTTTTACAGCGCTGTCCTGGTCGGTCACTTTTACAAACCGGTCGATCAGTTCAAAGTCGACATTGGCCGGGATAATGTTTTTTCCGGTGCCTTCTATACGGTACGGGTAAATTTCATTGATATCATAAACGCCGGTTTCGTGGTATTTTTTCAATACCGAACCGTAGGCATCGACGGCCACCACTTTGAGGCCGGGGTTTTGCTCGCGCAGGTAACGGGCCGAGCCGCACAAAGTACCGCCCGTGCTGGCGCTGCCGATGATCCAGGATACCCGGCCGGCGGTTTGCTCCCAGATTTCCGGCCCTGTACTCAGGTAATGCGCTTCCCCGTTATCAGGGTTGAAGTTTTGATTGATATAATAGGCGCCGGGAATTTCTTTAGCGATCTGCTCGGCTCGGCGGTAATAGGAGCGCGGATCATCAGGTTGTACATCCTGGGGGCACAATTCCACTTCGGCGCCCATTGCCCGGAGATTATTCAATTTATCCTCGGAAATTTTGCTGGTCACCGTCAGAATACACCGGTATCCTTTTATCGCACATACCATAGCCAGGCTGAACCCCGTGTTGCCGCTCGTGGCATCTACCACCGTTCCGCCGGGCCTGAGTTTGCCCATACGTTCGGCCCGCTCGATCATGTGCAACGCGATTCGGTCCTTGGCGCTGAGTCCGGGATTAAAAGCTTCCAGCTTGGCATAAACCGTGGCGGGGATATGAGAAACCACATTGTTCAACCGTACCAGGGGCGTTTTGCCGATTGTTTCCAGAATATTGTCAAAGACCATGCGCCGAAGTCGTTTTACAGTTTAAAAATTTCATGAAATTCAGTTCCACCATAAGTTGCCATTTCCTGGTGAAAGGGCAAAAAAAAGTGTGCAAATGCATTACCCCCGGCTCTAAAACAGATCAAAAAAAAATTGACCCGCTTTGGCCGCGGAAAAAATACATTTGCACACGAATATTAGATTCCGGGGCAAAGGTAACACAAAACCCTTATTTTTTATCAGATTCCATGGCTGCAAAAAATCTTTTAAAAAAATTTTTTCAGTTTAAAAAATATTTTCATCTTTGACCCGAACACGCAATTTTAATCCGGTTTCCCGCAGTTCATATATTTTTATTGTAATCTAAATCGTTTCTACCTATGCTTATTTTGTACGTTACCCTCCTTGCGCTGGTATTTGTGCGTACGTTGCCCAAGATGGCTACCTTTTGGGCTTCCGTAGCCCGGCATTAAGGCGCAATAACCCCCCACCAGATTTTTAATCTTACTGTTTGTCCGCAAAATATGATTCAGGAGTCACCCAATTTTTCGGGTGGCTCTTGTTTTTTGTTGGTAATTTGCCGGACAAAGGCGACTTAAAACCGCAATAATGTTAAGGAATTAGGTTTGGCAAATACAAAATCCCCTACTTTTGGCGTTCGCTAAAGCACAAAAAGAAAACAAACGGTTTTATCAACTAACAGCATCGCTTTTATGACGTTTACCGCTTTCCTGAACGCCTTTATTTTTCTCCAGACCACTACTACCACAACTACTGAGACACAAAGCCTGCTCGATTCCTTTTTGGGGAATACCATATCGAGCATGGTTATGTTTTTTGTCCTTGTGTTCCTTTCGATAGCCGCCGTTTATATCATTATCGAACGGTACCTTACCCTTACGCGGGCCGGTCAAGTGGACCACAATTTTATGAACAGCATCCGGGCCAGCGTTGAAAGCGGTAATTTACAGGCTGCCAAAGCGCTTTGCCAGAGCGTTGATTCGCCCATGGCCCGCATGGTGGAAAAAGGGTTGGACCGCATCGGCAAACCGCTGGATGACATAAACAAAGCCATCGAAAACGTGGGTAATCTGGAATTGCTCAAACTGGAACGCAATCTTTCCACCCTGGCTTCTATTTCCGGGCTGGGCCCCATGTTCGGCTTGTTGGGCACAGTACTGGGTCTGATCCTTTCCTTTCAGGATATGTCCACGGCCACTAACGTTACCCCCCAGGTGCTTTCCGGTGGTATCTACCAGGCGCTGACCAGCACGGCAATGGGTCTGATCGTATCGATCGTAGCAATGGCCGGTTACAACGTGTTGGTGTCCAACCTGGATAAAGTAGTATACAAAATGGAATATACCGCCCTTCAATTCATGGATTTGTTGCAGGAGCCAACGCGGTAAGCGGCATTTTTGCTGAAAAGATCAAACTTTATCGTTTAACCTATTTAACGATTTACCATGGGCTTAAAAAGAAGAGTACGTGTAACGCCCTCTTTTAGTCTGGCAGCTATGATCGACATCATTTTTCTGTTGCTGATGTTTTTCATGCTGACTTCCAAGTTCGTCACCCCCAATGCCTTAAACCTGCAACTGCCTTCCAGCAATTCCAAAACGATGGCCTCTCCATCACTGGCCGTCTCTGTTAATTTAAAAGGAGAGTATTTCCTGGATGGTACCCGCACTCGTAAAGAGGTATTGCGGGACGCCCTTGCTTCA
>JAKLJF010000603.1 GCA_023151335.1 Thermoanaerobaculia bacterium
GGGATAAATCCAGGAGTAGTCCCTTGTCGTGATGGTGTCGTGGCCGGCTACTTTCTGCCAGTGCTGCGCCAGGTCCGTCGAGCGGTAAACGGCGTGCGAGTCGATGCCGATCAGGGTGCCGTCGCTCAGCTCCGCGAGATGAAAAATACTGTCGCTTTGAAAAAAAAGCGCCCAGGTATCGCCGCGGTTGGTGGAATGATAAAAATACGTTCGGTCGCCATGCCTGACCCGTTTGTACAGGTTGCCCGCCCTGCCGATAATGGTGGGGCGCCAACCGGTGGGGATGGTATCAAAATTGGGATTGGGAATCCGCTCCCAGGTATGCCCGTTGTCGTCAGACCGGGTTAAGGCATAGTACCCGTCCGCGTAAATAGTGCCGTCGGCGGTGAGGGTCATCAACTGAGTCCCTCCGTAAGCGCCGGGCACTTCCATCCAACCGGCATTTTGCTGAGCGACCGCGCCCGTTGAAAAAAGGACCATCCATAAAAAAATGATGGAAACCAAAATACCGTGGATACCCGGATTACTTTTCATATCTGTCTGCTGTTCAAATGAGCAAATCGCCCTACGGATCAGGCGTTTAAACGACAAGGCAAATGTCGCGGCCCGGATCGGTGTCCGGAAATACAAAATTTTTGATTTGTCGGAATATTTTTAATGTATTATTTTGGTTATCAAATATTTGACTTTTAATTTGTCGGAAAGTATATGACTGATCCACTTATCGTTCCTGCTGCAAAATGACCGATTCCCTGCTTTTCCGAACCTTATCGCAGCTTTCCGCCAGGGAACGCCATGCGCTGTGCAGTTTTACCCGCTGCCCTTGTTTCAATCGCCGCGAGGAGGTAAGCCGTTTGTGCGACTACCTGGTGGAACACATCGGCAAACCCGGCCGGAAGGTTTTCGAAGCGGAACAGGTGTTCGCCGCGGCTTTTCCCGGCAAACCTTACGACAACGGCGCTTTACGGCACGCCATGTCGTACCTGCTCGATGTGTTGCGCCAATACCTGGCCTGGGCCGAATGGCAGGCCGACGAAGGAGAGCAGCAACGTTATCTGATCCGTGGGCTGCAGCGGAGAAACCTGGACAAACTTTTCAAAAAAGAATGGCAACGCGCCCGGGAAAAAACGGAACAAACGGCTATCCGTGATGCGCGTCATCATTACCAACGTTATCAATTGTACCAGGAACAATTGGAACAAACTGCCCGCCGCGAACGGGCTACAGGGATCGACCTCCAGCCCTTGTACGGGGAGCTGACCATGTTCTACGTGGCCGAGATGCTGCGTCATGCCTGCGCGGCGCTATCTCACCAGGCTATTGCCGGTCAGGAATACCGCTTTGATCTCCTGGATAACATACTGGAAGCCATTGAACGGGAAGAAATGCTCCACGCCCCGGCTATCGCGCTATACTATCATGCCTACCGGATGTTGAAATCGGCCGGGGCGCCCGAACACTTCGAACGGCTCAAATCCCTGTTGGCAGAGCAGGAGGCCGCTTTTTCTCCCGGGGAAATGCGGGGTTTGTACCTCCTGGCCATAAACGGTTGCATCCGCCAGATGAACACCGGTCAGCGCGAGTATATCCGGGAAGCCTACGATCTGTATAAAGCAGCGCTTACCCGCGATTTTTTGAAGGAAAACGGCATGATTTCCGGGTTTACGTACAAAAATATCATTCGAATAGGGGTGGCGCTTGGCGAAGCCGGGTGGACGGTTCAATTTATGGAACAATACAAAATCCAGCTTCATCCCCGCGAACGCGATAACCTCTACCGTTACAACCTCGCCTACCTGTATTTCCAACAACAGGATTATGCCCGCGCCATGCCGCTGCTGCAACAGGTGGAACTCGAAGACCCGCTCAATAACCTCGATGCCCGGCGGATGTTGCTGCGCAGTTATTATGAACTGGGCGAATGGGCAGCGCTCGATTCGTTGTTACAAAGTTTTTCAGCCTATTTGCGCCGGCAGAAAAACCTGGGTTATCACCGGCAAACCAATGAAAAATTGTTGTATTTCACCAAAAAGCTGATGGAATTACGACACCGGGACAGCCGGGGGCGCGCGCAACTTCGCTTCGAACTGGATCAGACGCCCGATGTGGCGGAACGGGCCTGGCTGCTGTCGCAGATGTAACGCCGCCTGAGTAACGCCGTCTGTCAGACGGCGTAAATAATTTACAAAAAAATAAAAAGTTTTCACGCCGTCTGACAGACGGCGTTACTCAGACGGCGTTACTCAAAATCAATCTCCGTATTATCCCCGATATTCAAACTCAGGTTCATACCCTTGATCGTAGCGTCGCTGCCGATAACGGAGTGGCGTAAAACCACATCGTCGAGGGAGGCGAAATTGCCGATGATGCTGTCTTTGACGATGGAGTAATTGATATTCACGTTCTGTCCGATGGTCACGTGCGGGCCGATAATGCTGTTGGCGATGCGGCAGTTTTGCCCGATGGCAACGGGGTGAATAATAATGGTATTTTCAAAATTAGGCAGGCTGAACTCATCGGTAGCGTAGCCGCGCTGGCCGAGCAGCATGGCGTTGGTTTCGAGCAGCACTTCCTTGCGGCCGCAATCGAACCAGTTGTTCACCGGCAGCGCCTGAAAACGGATACCTTGTTCAATCATACCCTGTAAGGCATCGGTCAGCTGGATCTCACCTACCGTGCGGAGGTCTTTTCGCATCAGGTTTTCGACAGCGCGGAGCAGGGCGCGCACTTCTTTTACCTTGTATAAGCCCACTATGGCCATATTCGATTTGGGAATGCGGGGTTTTTCCACCATTCGGGTGACGATGCCGTTTTCGTCGAACTCGGCCACGCCGAATTCGCGCGGATCGCTCACTTTTTTGACGCCGATACAGGAATGTTTGCAGTCGATCATCTGGCGCAGGTCGGCATCGAAAATGGTGTCGCCAAAGGCGATGAACACTTCGTCTTCGTCTTCGATGGCTTCGTGGGCCGTCCACACGGCATGGCCGGAGCCCTCCCGGTGTTCCTGGTACACAAATTCCGTTTGCAGGTGCGGGTAACGCTGCTCGATAAAGTCGCGCACCTTGTCGCCGAGGTAGCCTATTACGAAAACGAAATCCGTTAGGCCGGCCTCGGCCAGTTTGTCGATGATAAAACAGATGATGGGTTTGCCGGCTACCGGCATGAGCGGTTTGGGCTGGGTATAAGTGTGGGGGCGAAGGCGTGTGCCGGCCCCGGCGACTGGGATGACGACTTTCATGTGTTGGTATCCGGCAGCCGTTTGCCGGTGCGGCGGATAGGTCAAAGGTATGGAAATTTGGGAATGGCAGTCCAAACTAAACCGCATACTTCCAATATCCACCGCTTTAAGTCAATGCCCTGCAGATTTTGCAGATGCAGCAGATCATTTAAGCCTTGCCGGAAAATTGGTCTGCGCGCATCTGCAAAAAATCTGTAGAAGCTGTCTTTTGATGCGTCTTTATGCTGCCGGCAGTTGCCCGAAACCGGGGGAATAGCAAACGGGAAACAGTGCCTGTCTTCCCTATTTCCCCTTATCCAGCCGTTTTCCCGGGTAAGTGCCGTCGTCGGCATTCGCAGGTATAAAAACGAGTGCGCCTTTATCGTTCAGGTATATGTGGATATCGGAAGACAAGTGTTCCTCCTTTCTTTTGTTATAGGCTTCCAATCCACCATACAACCTAACTTTTTCCTGATACACTTTCGGATATTTTTCGATTAAACGGTAATAGTCAGACATACTGGTGACTGTTGAAAGTTCCTTTCGAAAACCTTGAATTTCCTTTTCACGCATAGAAAATTTCTTCCAATAGGCAAAATAGCTATCCCAGAATTCGGGCGTA
>JAKLJF010000604.1 GCA_023151335.1 Thermoanaerobaculia bacterium
TTTCGAACTCGATCTGGGCTGGACCACGACTGCCACGGCCTCTGCGGGCTTATGGGAACGCGGCGTTCCCGTGGGCACGACCTACAATAGCCGGCAATGCAATCCCGGGGAGGATGTGGATTCCGACAATAGCGATCAATGTTATGTAACCGGTAACGCGGGCGGAAGCGCAGGCGCCGACGATGTGGATGACGGTACGGTAACCCTCACCAGCCCGCCTATGCGCCTGGGGCAATACGCCGACGCCGTCCTGAGCTTTTGGTACTGGTTTTTCAACGACGGCGGACTCGATGGTAACCCCAACGATAACTTTTCAGTACAGGTTTCCAACGGCCAGCAAAGCGCCACACTATTCACCACAAGTGAATCGCAAAGCGAATGGCGTTTTTCGGGTGATATTCACCTGAAGGATTTTCTGCCGTTGACCAACAACATGCGGGTATCCTTCGTTACCGCCGATCAAAACCCCGGCCACCTGGTGGAAGCGGCAGTGGATGTGTTCCGGGTTACCCCCGGTGCTGTGATCACCTTCGAACCTGATCCGAATGCGCAACTTGCCCTGACGCCGAATCCAACGGCTTCCGAATTTCTGGTAACATACCGCTGGCCGGATGTGCACAGCACCGTGCTGGAAGTGCGCAATCTGCTGGGACAGACGGTGTATACCCGGCATTTGGAAAATGAAGCCGGCAGTATCCGTTTGGGTAACGAACTGCCAGCCGGTATTTACCTGGTCGCCTTGTACGCAGAAGGCCGCCAAAGCACCGTGATCAAGGCGGTGAAGCAGTAGGGAATATCGAATAATGAACAGCGAATGCCGAATGTCGAAGTGATCGTAGAGTACACCCGGATTTTGAATACTCTACGGTTAACTTCGACACTCGACATTCGCCGTTCGACATTCGGTATTCACCAGGATTCCTACAGTTTTATCCACTTCCCCCCCTGGCGCGGGCCGTTTTCCGGCCATATTTCCAGAAAATAGATCCCCTTGTTCAAAGCGGAAACGTCCAGTACCGCCAGCCCGGGCGTATGGGATTCCAGTACGGTTTTACCAGCCAGGTTGAAAATCCGTACCCGCTCGGTGTTTTCCGGCAGGTAGATTTTGTCCGTAACGGGGTTAGGTCGAACCTGAATATTGGTCTGGAAGTCATTTCCAGGTTCTTCCACCGCGACGGGCGTCGTACTAATTTCAATGGAGACTCTCCGGATGTCCTCCCTCCAAACTTCCACTTGGGGAATAACCACCACATCATCGGTTAGCACCGCGGCCGTGCCGTTTTGCAGGTTTTCGCCGGAATCGACATCGCGTACCAGCCAGTAGAACATTTTGCCGGTTTGGGGTTTGAAATTTTGCGGCCGCCGGATAGCCATGTCAGCTTTTAAGGATGTGTGCGGGCAGTTGTCGTTGGCAAAAACGGCATTGTTTTCGAGCCAGGCAGTGACGGCCCAGCCTCCCGGTGCGTCGCTCAGGTCGGCCGGGTCCCAGCGGTGCCAGCCTCCCCAGGCGCCCCAGTTGTCGCCGTCGCCATTGTTGATGCCGACGGTGCCGATGCCGGGATCGTTGTTCAGGGAGTCAAGGCGGTGGTTGAAAAAGGCGGGAAAAGACTGGTCCGAACGGCTATAATTTTCGGCAAATGCCACGTTGTCCAGTATGGTGTTTTGGTTGGCCTGGGATCCTTTTACCCAATGGTCGTTGTAGGCGGGGCCGGTATCGATACCGTGGCCACGTTCGCTCCACATGTGTTGAATGCCGATACCGAGCGAGTCGGCTTTGCGATAGTTTTCAACCACGTAGGCTCCCCAGTGCATGGTGCCGTTATCGTCATTTTTACTGTGCCAGTGGCGAAGAAGGGGCAGGTCACGCGACTGCGCGCAATTTTCCAAAAGATTCCAAACGGATAGCTGGCGTATGGTTTCACCTGCCCGGTTTTTCAGATTGGTAGGGAAATTTTCGGTGGATGCTCCAAAGATGACATCTGTATTCCCGGGCTCAGGTCCTCCGAAGCCACTGTTAAAAATGGTACAGGATGCGTAATGTTCCGGGTAACATTTGGCCAGCGCCAGTGCGCCAGCCGAACCCATGCTGTGCCCGTGTATATGGATACGCGCGGGGTCAATATTATAATGCCGGATCAGCCAGGCGTCAATCCAAAGATAACGCCGTTGCGTATAATTAACGATGGTATCCGGTGTGGTCGGAAGGTTGCCGGGGTTGAAAGGATCGTAATTTTTGCGCCAGCCGAAATGCCAGGTAGGCATGGTGGGGAAAGGCGGAGTCAGGTTGCGCCAACCGATCATCTTGTCGTCGTGCGACAATAAAATGCCTGCCTGCGGTTTGATGTTGACTTCCGCCCGGCTGCCGGCCAGCGATTGCCGGGCGGTGCCGCCGCCGCCGTGCAGCCAGACTGAAAGCGGAAAAGGCTGGGTGGTATCCAAACCGTTCGGGACGCTGACAAAAAACAGACCCGGCATGCCGTTTTTCGCGGCGTTGGCCATAACGGGGAAATCCGGGCGGTTCTCCCACTGGTTTTGCCGCCCGTCGGCCCACATCAGGAACGCAAAACAGGTAAAACCAGCGGCAAATGGCGATGGGAATACCTTTTGTACATGACATTCGACGGGATCATTCAGTGGATCGTACTGGAAGGGGGCAGCGGCGGAAGTGATGTTTTGACCAGTCGTTACCGTGGTAGAACCTTCCGGTACAACGGCAAAATACAATGAACCGGCCTGATGCGGAGTGAAGACAAACAGGGCCTCATTGCCGGCCAACTGGTAAGTGCCCTGACCCGCCGGGCCGGGAACACGCGGCGTTGCCGAAGTGTCGGTTTGTTCTTTCAGCGCGTAACAACCGTATTCAAATTTGTGCAGCCGGCCGACAAGCGTGGCCTGTGTGGTGGAATTGAAGGCAGTTGGTTTGGCATAAACGGAATACCAATCCGGTAGCGGCAAGCTGACTTGCCAGACGACCCAAACCTGGCCGTCGGCGTACCAGGCGCGGACGTTTGTCTGAGTATGAGAAAAATACGCCGGCAGGAGCAGGCAGAACAACAGGATGTTTTTCATAATGCGATTAGTTTGTAAAAAAGCAATGAATATGTTTTTGTTTTCTGAAAAATTAGGCGGTATAAATGTGTAAATTTTCCCGAAGTTGCCGCCCAAAATACGGATCAACGCATGACCTTGAAGCGTAAAGCGACAGAAATTGCCAAAATACTGGACCAACTTTACCCCGAAACACCTATTCCGCTGCGACATGCAGATGCCTATACCCTGCTCATTGCAGTGGTGTTATCGGCCCAGTGTACGGATGAACGCGTAAATCAGATCACGCCCGTCCTTTTTGCGCGGGCGGATAACCCTTTCGATATGATCAAACTGTCGGTGGAAGAGATCAGGCAGATCATTCTGCCCTGCGGCTTGTCGCCGGCCAAATCAAAAGCGATATGGGGGCTTTCAAAAATTCTGGTGGATAAATACAACGGCCGGGTACCGAATCCTTTGAAGAACTGGAGGCATTGCCCGGCGTGGGCCACAAAACGGCCTCGGTGGTGATGTCGCAGGCATTCGGTGTGCCGGCATTTCCGGTTGATACGCATATCCACCGCCTGGCAGCGCGCTGGGGATTGAGCGATGGAAAAAACGTGGATAAAACGGAGCGCGACCTCAAGGCCGTTTTTCCGGAAAATACCTGGAACAAACTGCACCTGCAGATCATTTATTTCGGGCGGCAGTACTGCCCGGCCCGGGGGCACGACAAAGAAAAATGCCCGATTTGTTCCAGGTACGGCGTTTGAAAAATTAATGTCTTAGAAGGACTGTCATTTTGTTCGCC
>JAKLJF010000605.1 GCA_023151335.1 Thermoanaerobaculia bacterium
ATTATTGAGTATTTCGTTCCGGAAACTTTCATACCGGGATGCCAGGGCGTTGTAACAGAATGCCGTGACGACGTGATCTTTGTTGAGGCCCAGTTTCTGGTTTTGCATATATTGCAACTGCCGGAACACCACTACCGTGGCGATGATCAGCACGACGGAAATGGCAAATTGGCTCACCACCAGCACTTTGCGCAGGCCTGTGCCGCCCCCGCGTTTGGGTTTGTCATTTTTCCGAACAGACAGCGGTTTCAACGCCGAGAAATGAAAGGCGGGATACGAGCCGGCCAGGAAACCCGTGACGGCGGTAAGGCCAAGCAACAGAACGGGCGCTACCCAAAAAGCCCCCGGCGGTACCCTTAACTCCTGGCCCAGGAGCTCATTTACGAATGGCAGGGCCAGGCAGGCCATGCCGAAGGCCAGCAAGGCCGCGAGGAAAGCCAGCAACACCGATTCGCTCAGGAATTGCATCAGAATGTTGCTTTGGTATGCGCCCACCACTTTGCGCACGCCGATTTCCCGCGCCCTGATGGCAGAACGGGCCGTGGTGAGATTCATGTAGTTGATGCAGGCGATCAGCAACACAAAAAGCGCGATGATGGAAAAAATATACACCCTGCGGATGTCGCCGTTTTCCTCAATCTCGGAGTCCAGGTGGCTTTTCAGGTGAATATCCGTCAACGGTTCGAAATGTAAACTCGTCCAGGTGGAGGGTAATGGCTCATTTTCTTCCATAGCCATAGTACCCATGTGTTTGTCGAGAAAAGCGGGGAATTGGGCCTCCAGTTTTTTAACCGGATAATTTTCAGGCAACAATACGAAGGTGGAAAAGGAATTGTTACCCCAGTTGGTGCGCAGCGCTTCCGCGCCGTACACCAGCGTGTCGTTCAGGGTGCTGAACGATACCAGCAGGGCCGGATGGAAATGAGAATTGTAGGGAAAGTCCTGAAAAACGCCCGTAACTTTCAGATCAAAACGCCCGCTGAAACGCAGTATGCGGTTCATAGGGTCGGTTGTGCCGAAATACTTTTTCGCGGTGGTTTCATTGAGCATGACGGAATACGGCTCGTTCAGCGCCGCTGCCGGGCTACCGGCTTGGAGCGGAATGTCGAACACCCGGAACACGTTCGGCTCGGCGTAAAACATCTGGTCTTCGGAAAAGAATTGCTCGCCGATCCGAACCGTAGTGTTTGTTTGCAGCAGGCGCGTCACTTCCTCCATGTCGGGAAAATCATTTTTCAATAACGGCCCGAACGGCGGCGCCAAGTGCCCGAGGTGCAATTGCTGGGAGCCGTCTTTATTGTAGAACTTACGGCTGATGCGCCAGATACGGTCTGCTTTCTCGTGGTAGCGGTCGAAACTGAGTTCATTCCAGATGTAAAGGCCGATCAGGAGGCAACAGGCCAGGCCCGAACTCAGGCCGAACAGGTTGATGAAACTGAAACTTTTATGGCGCAGGAGATTGCGAATGGCGATTTTTAAATAATTGTATATCATAGATAACTTTCTTATTCGTTCCGCAAGGAGTTGATCGGATTGGCCAAAGCTGCTTTTACGCTTTGAAAACAAATGGTGAAAAACGCCACGCCAAGGGCCAGTATACCCGCCAGCACAAACATCCACCACTGTAGATCGATCCGGTAGGAAAAATTATTGAGCCATTGGTTCATGGCATACCAGGCTAAGGGGGCGGCGAGCAACATGGCTATGGCGACGAGTTTCATAAAATCGACAGACAACAGACCAACTACGCCGGTCGTTGTGGCGCCCAGCACTTTCCGGATGCCGATTTCTTTTGTTCGTTGCGAAATGCTGTAACCCGAAAGCCCGAATAAACCGAGACAGCCCACGAGGATAGCCAGCAAAGCGAAGGCAATAGCCAGGCGGCCAAAACGGCGTTCGTTTTCGTATTGCCGGTTAAAATATTCATCGAGGAAAAAAGCGTCGAAGGGATTGCCGGGAAAGGCTTTTTGCCAGGCTTGCTGCACGGTGGCAAGCGTTTCCGGCAAGCGGCCGGTGCGGATGCGCATCGAGTAGAATTCGCCGCCGTAAGGTCCGCAGTAAAAGAGCGTGGGGTCGAGTGCCTTTTTCAGGGAAACCTGGTGGTAGTCGTTCACCACGCCCACGACAATGGGATTCCACCGGAATTGTTCAATGGCCAACGTTTGCCCGATGGCTTCTTCCGGATTTTTAAATCCCAGCAAACGCACCGCCGATTCGGTCATGATCACCGCCGTATCCGGGTCGCTGGGAAAATCCTTTGAAAAAGCCCGCCCCGCCACGAGTTTCATTTTAAAAACGTCGAGAAAACTGTAGTCCATGCTGTTGAATCGCACGGTACCGGCATGGCTGTCGCTGGCACCGTATTTTTTAACCACGGCTTTGTACTCCCGTTGTTTGCCCGGTATGGTGACGGATGCGGATACCGCTTCAATTTGCGCGCTTTTGGCCAGCTCGGCCCGGAAAGCGTCGATGCCGGCATTTCTGGCTTCCCGGTCGCGGGGCGAAATACCTGGGCGTTCCACCACGAGCACCTGGTCGATGTTCATACCCAGGTCGCGGTTCAGCATGTAATACAGCTGCCGGTAAATAACGATGGTGCCCACGATCATGGCCACCGAAGCCATAAACTGAACGACCACCAGACCTTTGCGCAACAACACGCCCCCCGAGCTGTTTTTGTACCGGCCTTTCAGCACGGCAATCGGTTCAAACGACGACAGCACCCAGGCCGGGTAGAACCCGGATAGCAGTGTTCCTCCAATCCAAAGGCCGGAGACAAGGAGCAGGAACCAGGGCTGGATCAGACTAAACAAACGGAGTTCAAGCCCGGAAACTGCATTAAACAGGGGCAGGGACAACACCACAAGCAGGCAGGCGATCAGCGTGGCGATCAGGTTGACCAAACCGGCCTCAGCAATAAATTGCCGGATCAGCTGGCCTTTGGCTGCGCCGGCCACCTTGCGTACGCCCACTTCCCGCGCCCGTTCAATGGCTTTTGCCGTGGAGAGGTTAATGTAATTGATCCAGGCAATGATGAGCACAAAAAGGCCGATGAGGCCCATAAATTGCACTATGCGCGCATCGCCGTTGGCTTCGGGTTCTTCGGCAAGGTCGGAGTGGAGGTGTATGTCGCGCAGGGGTTGAAGCGCCAGCACGTCTTTGCGGTTCTGTTCTTTCAGTTTGGGGTTGTATTTTTCTACGATGGCCGGTAGTTTGGACTCCAGTGCAGCAGGGTCGGTACCTGGTTTTAGCGCGACAAAGGTGTACATGTCCTTGCGCTGCCAACTTTGGTCGTACCGCGCCGGCGCCCAGTCGCCCCGGCCGAACAGGGTTTTATAAGAAAAAAGAACATCGAACTTCAGGTGTGTATTGGGCGGTAAATCTTGAAAAACTCCGGTTATTTTGACCTGTTCGTCGTTGAAGTCGTCGTCCTTCATGTGCAGCACCTTGCCCAGCGGGTCCCCGGCGCCGAAATATTTGGCGGCGTATTCGGCTGAAATAACTGCCGTGAGCGGTTCGGCAAGCGCGGTTTCTGCCTGGCCTTTCAGCATTTTATAACCCATCAGGGGAAGGAAAGACGAATCGGCATAGAGGAATCGACGGTGTTTAAACGCGATGGGTTCCGGTTGGGCGGCTTCGTTGGTGATGATGACGTTGTTTTTATAGCCGAGATTGTACATCCGGGCGAAGCCGGTCACCTCCGGCAGTTCATTTTTCAGGGCCGGCCCTGCGCCCGGATAATTTTCGGCGCTGGCGATGACCAACTCGTTGTCCTGGTAACTGGCCAGACTGACCCGGTAGATGTTTTCCGCGTTGGGTAAGAAATTTTCATA
>JAKLJF010000606.1 GCA_023151335.1 Thermoanaerobaculia bacterium
CTATTTCCGGATCATTGCCCGCCCTACCTACGTGCTCAGCGAAAACCCGGAAATCTATACCGACGGGCCCAAACTCCTGCCAACCTTCCGGATGACGTTCGGGTTGCAGTACGCGTTTATCCGGTATGAGTGAAATGTGGTCAATGTGGTCAATGTGGTCAATGTGGTCAATGTGGTCAATGTGGTCAATGGGAAAGTTTACTTAGGCAAACGGGATTGAATCTTCCCGGCCAGATCAAACCACGGGTGTCCGGGATCGGCCAATACCTTTTCCAATCGTGCGCGGAAAGCAGCCGTATCGCTTTGTCCGTCGGCCAGCATGGCCAGCAGCACATACCCGTCGGCGTCTTCGGCCCAGGGCTGGATTTTGCCGTCGGCGATGGCGGCGAAGCCCCGGGCGGCTTGCCCGAAGCGTTTCAGTTTGAATTGCGCGTGCGCGGTGAAGGTCATGGCGCGCCAGTATTGGGGGTCGGTGGCGGCCACCGGTTGGAGTGCCGTTACGACGGCGGCATAATCTTGTTTTTGCCAGGCGGCCAGGGCGGTTTCGAGTGGATCGGCGGCGCCGGAGGCCGGGCCGCGCAGGGTTTCAAAAACAGGGTTTTGGTACAGTTCAGCGGCCAGGGCCAGGTACCGGTTTTGTTGCCCCGCGGGTGCGGGCTTATTGTCACGGGCCGGGGGATGGGTGGCCTGTGGCGCCGCCGCCGGCACGGGGTCCGTTGCCGGGTTGGTAGGAGAAGTAGCCGGCGCGGGCGCGGGCGGAGGTTCCGGCGCGCGCTGCTGCCGGCGGTAAACGCCGATTGCCGTGATGAGCAACACCGCGGCAATCAGTATCAGGGCGACAAGATTTTTCTTTTCGGGCGGTTTTTCCGGGGGTGGTTCCGAGCGAAGCCGCTGCATCTGCTGCCGGATGTTTTCGGCGATCAGCGATTCCGATACGTCGAACTCCAGCCGGCGCAGTTCAACTTCGCGGGCCAGTTCGGGGTCGTCGGGCAGGGCTTTTCGCATCGCGTCCTGTTCGGCGGGCGTGAGGCGGCCGGTGAGGAACGCCTCGATCTGATCGTAAAACGGGCTTTTATTTTCCATAATATGACCGGATGTCCAGGTGTTCGACGATGTCTTTTCGCCCTAACACGAATGCCCGGAATTTCTCCCGGCAGCGGTAGGTGTATTTTTTTGCCATTTCGGGGCTGCTCAGGCCCAGTTCGCGAGCGATTTCTTCGTTTGTCATGGAAAGCTTGTATAGTTCGAGCACTTTTTTGCAGTGCTCGCCCATTGCCTGCAATATCTGATTGATCATGTGCTGCCGTTCGTTTTGAAGCGTGATGTGTTCCGGATGATGATGATCGGGGCGCTCGTATTCAAGGGGCAGGGATTGGGGCCGGATACTGCGCCGGCGGTTGAACCAGTATTGTTTGGCAATGCCGAGAAAGTAGGTTTGCAGGCTGCTGTCTTCCCGGAACCGGCCTTCGCGGATGTTACGGTCGAACAGGATGAGGGTTTCCTGGAACACATCCGCTCCCGCCGGTTCGTCGCCGCCTTCCAGACATACGTGCTGCACCACCCATTCCCGCCAGCCCGACGAGCGGTACAGATAGGCAAAAACCTCCTCACGCTGGGGTATGCTGCCCAGCAGTGCCTGGATGATCTGTTCGTCGGTACGGGCGCCCGGATTTTTCAAAGTTCGGTGGGTTTGTTCGGCAACGGAGCGGGAGGTACCCACTGTCGTGCCCTTATTTCAGGTTGAGATGGACAAAAATAGGTTTATATTATCTGAAAAAAGAAAGAGTACCTTTGTTAACAATATTTAGACGGAGGTACAGGAGAGGCGGGTGTTCGCGGTATGGGTGTGAGGTTCACGCTACCGGACCATTATTATGCAACAACCAGGTGGAGTAAAGCCGTTTATTATTCCAACAATATTCTTACCTTTTCCCCAAATTATCCGAAATTGGGAAACACCGGGCTGACAGACTCCGCCGAAATCCTCCGGGCATTGTCGGAAGGGCACACGCAAGTGCTGCAATCGCTGTACGAACAGCACCGTCCGGATTTTTTCCGCTGGGCGGGCCGGCGCATCGAGTGCGGACGCCCCGAAATGGAAGATGCCTGGCAGGAAGCGGTTTTCGCTTTTTATGAGCAGGCGGCATCGCGGAAGCTGACGGCGTTCCGGTACAACGCGCGCACCTGGTTGTTCGCCGTGGGGTACAGAAAGTTGCTGAACCAGCGCCGCAAAACGAAGTGGATTTTCTGGAAAGACGAAATCGACGACGCGTTGGTGCGCGACCCTGTTTTCCAGCAATTTCCCGGCGAGGAACCCGGGGCGGAAGAACAGGCGAGCCTGCTGGCGTCCATGGAAGAAATGTCGACGCAGTGCCGGAACCTGTTGCGCCAGCGATTTTTTCTCGAAAAAAGCATCCCCGAAATTCAACAACTCTATGATTATCAATCTACCAATGCTTTGAGCGTCTCCCTGTCGAGGTGCCTCAAACGATTAAAAGAACTCTTCCGGGAAAAAGCCGGGATTTGACTCATTATGGAAGAACAGGACCAGGAACTGATCGAACGATACTTCCGCAACGCGCTCAGCGCCGCGGAGCAGGCGGAACTGGAGCGCCGGGTCGCCTCGGATGCCGGCTTCCGGCTGGAACTGGAAGCCCAGCGCAAAGTCCGGCAGGCCGTTCGTTTGCGGGAGAAGAAGGAAGTCCTGGAAAGACTCGCGCAGCGCGGCAGGGAACTGGATGCGCGGGAAAAACAAAACGGCGGCAAACGCCGGTGGTGGCTGGCCGGCGGCCTGATCCTGCTGCTGGTGCTTTTAGCCTGGTGGCAATGGAACGGCAAGCCGGCAGCGACAAAACAGGAGCCTCCGCCCGTTCTTTCCGGACAAGACAGCACGCAACGTATCCCGCCGCCCGATACGCCCCGAACGACAGCCCCTCCAGATGCGCCGGCGGTAAAAAAACCGGAAAATCAGCTGCCGGTCGCTTCCCGGGACACCCGGGAACGCCTGTTTGCCGCGCATTTCAAACCTTATAAAGACGAATCGCTGGAACCCTCGCTGCGCGGCGACGACCCGCCTCCGCCCCCGGAAAAATTCCGCCAACTCTACTGGGACGGCCAGTACCCGGAAGCCCTGTCACAGTTTGAAAACCTGCCGGCCGCCGCCAGGGAAAACGACAACGAGCTGTTCATCAAAGCGGAATGCCTGCTGGCCACCGGCAGAGCGGACGAAGCGGCGCGGATTTTTGAGCTGATCCTGAAAAACGACCGCTCCCGCTATACGGATGCCGCTGCCTGGCACCTGGCGCTGGCGTATCTGAAAACGGGCGACATGGGCCGGGCAAAATCCCGGCTGCAAAGGATAAGCCGCTCCAACGCTTCGCCCTGGCGGGCGGATGCGGCGGCGTTACTGACAAGTATACAATAACTCACCTGTAAATCAATTCAAACCTGATGAAAAAGAGGCTTTTTCCCGTTTGTTTTCTGCTCGCTTTTTGCTTTTCCGGTTTTGGACAGGTGGATTCGGCGGCGGTGGCGAGGGAGGTGGATAGCCTGATGCAAGTCTCCCGTGCCTTAGTAGACAAGCGCAATTTCGACAAAGCGCTGGAAGTGAATGAAGTGGCCGAAAGATTCGTTTTGGAAAAATTAGGCAAGGAGTCGGCGGCGTATGGCAAGGTTTGTTCCAACTTTGGCGGGGTGTATAATGCCAAAGGAGACTATGCCTTGGCAGAAAAATGGCATCTGGAAGCCCTGGATGTCCGGCAGAAAGCATTAGGAAAAGAACACCCCGACTATGCGCACAGCCTGAACAATCTGGGGATTCTGATTTCAAGAAA
>JAKLJF010000607.1:0-246 GCA_023151335.1 Thermoanaerobaculia bacterium
TCGCCGTTGGCTTTGCGGAATTCGGGCCAGTCGGGATTTTGGCCCGCGATTTTAAATTTGGTAAAAAAAGCGTCCGGGTAGTTTTTGTAAATCTCCTCGAGATGCGCTTTGCGCACGGCTACCAGCTGGCTTTGCCGGTTTTTTGCCTGCTGGTATTCGGGCGCCGAGGCCGGGAATTTTTTCAGGTTTTGGCTCAATTGGTTGAGTTCCGGGTCCTGGGCGCTTTGGAATTTAAAGTTGCGGTAC
>JAKLJF010000607.1:256-3832 GCA_023151335.1 Thermoanaerobaculia bacterium
GGTCATAAACTGGTCCTGTTTATCGATCAGGATGGAAAAATTGTTCTGTCCCGGCAGGAGAAAATAATAAAATCCGGCCATCAGGGGTTTGGAGCGACGCAGGACGAAATGCCCGGAAGCATCGGCCATGGCCGAGTCGGCCAGGTAGTTCTGGTCGCCGTAAGTGCCCACCAGGCGCACCTTGCCGGCGGGCATGCCTTCCACGGTGACGTCAATTACGGTACTATCCGCGGTTTCACCGCTGAAAGCAGGTTTGCGCGCAAACCCCGTCGCGGGGAGGATAAACATGCCGAGGAGGTAAAACAGTATGAGTTGTCGCATTGAGTTGCCGTTTTTAATTTTTAAACAAACGGCGGCAAAAATAGGGCCGCCCAACGGGTCTGCAGGTATCATTTGGGAATTATTGACATTCCTTACCTTTGCCGGGAACATTTAACACAAATTTCAGCATGAAAAACAAACTACTCCTGGGCGCGGCCTTTCTGGCCCTTGCTTTCCTGGTTTCCTGCAATAAAGAAGACCAGGCGGAGATCGACCGCGACCTCATCGTGCAATACGTGGCCGATAACAATTTGAACGCCACGGAGCACAGTTCCGGTATTTTTTACGTCATCGAAACGCCTGGCTCCGGCGGCAGCCCCACGGTCAATGACCGGGTAACTGTAAGATACAAAGGCTACTACCTCGACGGCGAGGTATTTGATGAGACGGACGGCGCTGCCACGGCGAAATTCCGGCTGAGCGACCTGATCGAAGGCTGGAAAATTGCCATTCCCCTGCTGCAAAAAGGCGGAAAAGGCACTTTCATCATCCCGTCTGCATTGGCTTACGGGCCCAACCCGCCCTTCGGTGTTCGGGCCAACGCGGTGATGGTGTTTGAGATCGAGCTGGTGGATTTTTGAGCGGAAAAATGCACGTTAATTGACAGAAGTAACCGCCTGGCCGGTTCCCGGATAGACGGCATCGCGTTTTGTATGCATCAATTCCTCAATCTCCGCTGCCTCTATCGGAATGTCGGCAAACAAATCCACCGGCCCGTCGTCGGTGATGAGGATGTCGTTTTCCAGCCGGATACCCAACCCCTCTTCCGGGATGTAAATACCCGGCTCGCAGGTGAATACCATACCGGCCCGGAAGGGTTCGTAGCGCAGGCAAAGGTCGTGCACGTCGAGGCCGAGGTGGTGGCTCACGCCGTGCATAAAGAACTTCTTATAGGCCGGTTTTTTTTCGTCCTGTTGCGCGATATCGTCGCGGCTGACCAAACCCAGGCCGAGCAACTCGCTTTCCATGATCTTGCCCACTTCTTTGGTGTATTCCTCCAGGGTGTTGCCCGGCACCAGCATGGCCCTGGCTTCTTTCAGCACGCGTAGTACGGCGTTGTACACGGCGCGTTGCCGGTCGGTAAACACCCCGTTCACCGGGATGGAGCGGCTGAGGTCGGCGTTGTAGTTGGCATATTCGCAACCGAAATCGAGCAGGAGCACCTCGCCGTTGTGGCATTGGCGGTTGTTGTCCACATAGTGCAACACACAGGCGTTTTTTCCGCCGGCCACGATGGGCTGGTAGGCGTGGCCGGTGGCGCGGTTCCGGATAAATTCGTGCGTGATCTCGGCCTCAATCTCATATTCCCAAACGCCCGGCCGCACAAAGCCGAGTACCCGCCGGAAGGCCGAGGCGGTGATAGCCGCGCATTGCCCAAGCAGCTCAATCTCATAAGGGCTTTTGACCATTTGCAGTTTTTTCAGGATGGGCTGCGCCCGGTACAGTGTATGGGCCGGGTATCGCTCGCGAATGGAACGGGCGTAGCGGTAATCGCGGGTTTCCACCGGAGTATCGAAACGATCGTTTTCATTGGTATTCAGGTAAATACCTTCGGCCAGCAGGATCAACTCGTTCAGCAACCCTTCGGACTCGTCCAGAAACACTACTTTATCGATGCCCGATACCGCGCGGGCTTCCTCTTTGCCGAGTTTGTGCCCTTCCCAAATTTTGATGTGCTCGTTGGTGCGCCGGATCAGCAACAATTCCTGACAACCCTCCCGGGGGCAGTCGGGAAACAACACCAGCATGGTGTCTTCCTGGTCGACGCCGCTGAGGTAAAACAGGCCGGCATTTTGCCGGAACGGATAACAAATATCGCCTGTGCGGGGCATCAGATCGTTGGAATTGAAAATGGCTATCGTGCCGGGCTTCATTTCCCGTACGAAACGTTTCCGGTTCATTTGAAATAATTCCGGATTAATGGCCTGGTAGCGCATAAGGATTGCGGATTGCGGATTGCGGATTGCAGATTTTCGGGCGACGGCCAAAGAAGGAGAGTTTTATTGAAATATTCAAAACCTTAACGATAAAATGGCCAGCAAGCGACAGGACTAAATTTTTTCCCGGCAAAATTTGGCGCAGCACCAAAACCTGTATTTTTGGCGCGCTAATCGTAAATCGTAAATCGTAAATCGTAAATCGTAAATCGCAATGACTTTTCCAGCTGACTGCAAATACACCGCCGACCACGAATGGGTTCGCGTTGAAAACGGCAACATCGCTTATGTAGGTATCACCGATTTTGCCCAAAGCGAATTAGGGGAACTGGTGTATATCGAGGTTGAAACCGTGGGCCAGACCGTAAATGCCCATGCCGTGTTCGGCACCGTGGAAGCCGTAAAAACCACCTCCGACCTTTTTATGCCCGTCACGGCAAAAGTACTCGAATTCAATCCCGCACTCGACGACTCGAAAAATGGCAACCCGGCGCTGATCAATGAAGACCCTTACGGCAAAGGCTGGATCGTTAAAATTGAAATCGCCAACCCCGCCGACCTGAATGGTCTGATGGACGCCGCGGCGTATCAGAGCCATGTCGCATAAATTTGTTGATTTGTTGATTTGTTGATTTGAGCGACAACGCGCTTGGCCCCTCAAATCAACAAATCAGCAAATCAACAAATCAACCATCTGTCACTTTCCGAAAATCCAGCTTCCGCAATCCCGGCGCTTTCCACCAGGTGATGCCGACTACCGCGATCGTCATCAGTCCGCCGAACACCACGGCGGGTACGGTACCCATCAGTTTAGCGGTAAATCCGCTTTCGAAAGCGCCGATCTCATTGGAGGAAGTAATAAAAATCGAATTTACCGACGAAACCCGGCCTTTCAGGTGATCGGGCGTAAGGTGCTGAATGAGAGAAGCGCGCACATACACGCTTACCTCGTCGAGCACACCGCACAAATACAAAAATAGGAAGGACAACCAAAACCACTTCGACAGGCCAAACCCGATAATACAGGCGCCAAACCCGGCTACGCACCACAACATCAGGCTGCCGGCATTGCGGCCCAGGGGGCGGTGTGCCAGGTAAATGGCCATCGTGATGGCGCCCAGCGACATGGCCGCGCGTAAAATACCCAGTCCCTGCGGCCCCACCTGCAAAATATCCTTGGCATATACCGGCAACAAAGCCACGGCGCCGCCAAACAACACGGCAAACAAGTCCAGCGCGATGGCGCCCAGTATGATCTGGTTGCCGTACACAAAACGCAACCCTTCGCGGATGCGCTCCCATGCGGGTATCGTATTAT
>JAKLJF010000608.1 GCA_023151335.1 Thermoanaerobaculia bacterium
AAGACTCGGCCTATATCCTGTTCATTAACTTCTGACACAACGGCGAAGTCATTTGGAAAATTCGGGATGACTCATGTTTGGCGAACCCCAACGAAAACCGGGATTTTTCACACCACCACAAACTTCCTCCCATGCACATTCACTACATCCTGGCTATTGGGCAGTTGGGCTTTTGTGTGCTGAAACTCGAAGGAGTCGCCTTTCGACAGGCTTTTTAATTGGGTCATCATTTCGCCGGTCAGCAGGTTGGATTTGCCTTTTAGCGTACTTGTTTTGCCGTTTTTTGTAATGCTAAGGGTAAATTGAAAAACTTTCGAGCCTGTTGCGCAGCCTTCCACCGTTACTTCGGTATGGCTTTCAATCTCCTTCCGGGTGATCTCGCCGCCGAATTTGCCGGCAAAAACCAAGTAAGCGCCGCCGTAATCGGCCCCGATAGCGTTTGTCGGCGTCGTGGCAGGAACGGATTTTCCGGTTAGGAAGCCCGCCGGCAATAGTAAAAGGGTCAGATACAATACATGTTTTACCTTGTTTTTCATGACTAATAAGTTTTGGTGAACTGTTTTTTTTACAAACGTGCACCTCATTTTAGCCCGAAAACAGATAAGTGTAGCAACTGCCGGCCAATGAAGACCGAAAACCCGTTTATTGCGCTGAACGGCGTTCGGCGGCTTTATTTGTCGTTGGTCTACCAAATGCAACTCATTTTTCCGCCTCTGCCAGTTCAGGTGATGTGCCGGGCATTCACTTCCTTTTCGTTCTTGAATACAGGTTCACATCCTTGTTAAACAAAAACGCCAAAATCACCCCCGTCCAGGAAGTATAAGCGTGCAACCCATCATAAAACTCCGGCGCTGCCCGTCTCAATGCCGGTAGCCGGCTGCCGGGGATGGTGGGAAAATCGTGGTGCTCGTTGTGGTAGCCCACATTGAACGTGATGGCATTGAGTGGGCCGTAGTAGGAGTAGGTCTCCTGGCCCTGGTGAAAGACATAGTGCTCCGAGATGAAATGCCCCGAAGTTGGGTGCAGCCCGCCCGCAAACAACAACGACAGGAAAAGGAACGACACGCCTGCCCATCCGGCAAATGGCAGATACAAAGCCATAACAGCTACCTGAAAAAGGATATTATACCACTGCCATCTTTCTATCCTGATGGGCTTTACAAAAACAGGCCGCAAGGCGTAAAATACGATCTGGTGCAAAAACCATATAAACTTGCCGATGAAGCCCCGGAAAATCTTTGCCTCGAAGCGGGATGGTATGTCCGTATCCACGCCGTCTTTGCCCTGTTCCCAATGGTGCAGGGCGTGGTACACTTTGAACGACATGGCATAAGGGATGACAATAGGCAGGTTGGCAATCAACGCCAGGATGTTGTTGTTCTTTTTTGACTTGAACGCCAAATCGTGTGTGATCTCGTGGATGGCGAGGAACAGCGCATGGGCAATAGTGGCACCCACAAAAAATGCAACCAGGATAAACTGCCACCAATTCAACAGGTATGCATAATAGGCCACCCCCAATTGGAGGACGACCAGGGCTGCCGTTTTATATTTCAAAGAAGGATCAATGCCGAATAACTTCGTGACCTCCGGGTGTTTTGCCAGGATATCCTTCCGGCGCTGGAAATGTGGCTCCCGGCCCTCGGACCAGTAGAAGTCATTTTTCTGTTTGGTAGCGGCTGCCATATTCGGTCGATTACTCATGAGTTGCGGAACGCTTGATTTAAAAATGGGCGGCAAAATAGGGCAAAAATAGGGCAGCCGGCCAAAATGAAAGCGTGACGGCGCGAGCTATAAGGATTTGTTGTTCCAAATTACGCGGAATCATGCCAGATACACCGGTTTTTGAGGGAAATTTTAGTCATTTCTCCAGCACCTTCACCTCGACCCGCTGATTTACGCGGTCGGCTTCTTTGGAAATAGCATTGACGCGCGGCCGGGATTTTCCGTAGCCTTTGTACGTGACCCGTCCGGCTGCGACGCCGTTGTCGGTCAGATAACGCATGACGGAGCGCGCGCGGTTTGCAGAAAGCTCGGCGGCGAAGCGCTCGGTAGGCCGCAGGTTGGTGTGGCCGCCGACTTCGATCTTCAGGCCCGGATGGCGCTTCATGAACGACGCCAGCGCGGCGAGCGTGCGGTACGACGCGGTGTCGAGCCGGTAGTCGTCGGCCTTGAAATATACGTGGCCGAGCTCGAGAATGCTGCCGACCTGCAATGTTTCAATTTCCGGGTCGCGGCCGGCTTCAAATATGACTTTTTCCGGGGTGGCGGGTTTGGTTGCGGTGTTCGCCGGCGGCGGGACGTTTGCTTTCGGCGCGGCCGCCGGTTTGGGTTTGGTTGTCGCCGCTGCCGGGCGCGTCGGCTCCGGCGCGAATTCAATCACGATCTTGGCGCTGAGGTAGGCGTGGTTGCCATCGAAAGCCATGTTGACGGCCTCGACCAGGATCGTATTGTTGACGTTGGTAAAAAAATAATCCGTCACGTCGTACGTGTAGATCCGGTTGCGCATGAAACCGGTTACGCTGCGGAAAGTATAATAATCGTCGTAACCATCCTTTATCTTCCCATCGCGTTTGTCGACGCTGACCAGCCGCTTGTTGATATAGACGCGCGCCACGTCGTCGCAGTTGATCTCCAGCGTGATCTTCCGGATGGGGTCGGCGCCGAGCTGCACGGTCTTGCGAAACTGATAGGTTTCCATTTCCGAACCGGTTCTGCGGTTGCGCCAGATCGGCGCAGTACCGGGAATCACCTTCGAATGCTCGGCATATTCCGCGGTTACCGCCTTGTAGGTGCCGCCGTGCAGCGGCGTAGCGGCCGTGGCGATCCGCTCGGCCGGCAACGGATATTCGCCGAACTTCGTTTGCGCGCCGCTGACATCCCAGCTGTGGTCGGTCACGACCGTGATCGCCGGCTTGCCGGCCGCCTGTTTTGTATTGGCGGGAACAAAACCCGTTGTGACGAAAAAAAACGCCGCGAGGGCGTAAGCAGTGAGATGCAAAATGCCTGTAGTGTTTTTGTTTTTCATGCCGTATGATTTAAAAGTACTTTGTGGGGCAAAGTAATGGTAAAAATCACACGCACGCAAGCGCAGCCGGCCTTTAAATTTTCTGCGGGAGGCTTCCCTGTAGTAACACCCATTGCCTTGTATCTTCATACAAATCTCTGCTTAGTTCAAGGCAATGCCCACGATAAATCCCACCCAGGGCTTATTATTGTAAATCCAGACTTTCCGGTCAGGATTCATGAGGTAATCAAATCCGGTGGCAAGCCCAAAACTGGCTATACTCGATTCTATAAAACCTGCAAATCCCGTTTGAATCATCAGGCCGGTATATTCATCGGTTCTTTTGTTCTGAGTGGTAAAAGGACTGATCAGGGTGGACCCGGTACCGGCAAATACCCCAAAATCATATCCCCGGTTAATGATTTTGGGATATCTTTTGCCTAAAGGATCCTTCCTGCTTTTTATAATGTAACTATCATACCTCCATCCGGCGTATAAAGCAATATTGAAGTCCGTAGCCATCTGTCCCGGTAATCCGTAAACGGATGGCCGATATTTTAAAGGGACCGCGGTAAGATCAATATCAAGACTATTTTTCTTGAATACCATGGGGCTAAAGACAAGACTGTCGGAAGGTTTCAGGGGAATGCTCAAAAATGCAAGCTTATCCGGCTGGTTTCTGGTCTGATGATAAATATCGATCTTTTCCTCTGTTACATCTGCGTACACGTTTTGGTCATTTTTTTGTCTGGATTTAACTTTGTAATATCCGCTGTTAAAACCGTGCAGGGAAGCCTTCTCCAATGTATTGCATGAGGTAA
>JAKLJF010000609.1 GCA_023151335.1 Thermoanaerobaculia bacterium
CGTTAAACCCGCTCAACCTCTCATTAATAATCATCTTCATCCACCCCATTATCGCTCACGGCCACCGCTACGCCGGCACTTTGTTTGGCCGCACCACCACTTGCCGCTTTCTCCTTGACCTTTTGTTCAATTTCAAGGGCGACCTCGGGGTTGTCGAGCAGGAATTGTTTGGCAGCGTCGCGGCCCTGGGCAATTTTAGCGCCGTTGTAGCTGTACCAGGCGCCGCTTTTCTGAATAATATCGAAATCACTGCCCAGGTCGATGATCTCGCCCACTTTGGAAATGCCCTGGCCGAAAACGATATCGAAGGAAGCGACGCGGAAGGG
Source organism: Thermoanaerobaculia bacterium (assembly GCA_023151335.1). Classification (GTDB taxonomy): domain Bacteria; phylum Bacteroidota; class Bacteroidia; order Chitinophagales; family Saprospiraceae; genus M3007. The sequence goes on from JAKLJF010000609.1 coordinate 327, forward strand.
TGGGGCAAGTTTGTTTTTCACCACTTTTACTTTCACCTGGTTGCCGATGACGTTGCCGTCCTTGTCTTTCATGGCGGCGCCGCTTTTCCGGATGTCAAGCCGGACAGAGGCATAGAATTTCAGCGCATTTCCGCCCGTGGTGGTTTCCGGATTGCCGAACATGACGCCGATTTTTTCGCGCAGCTGGTTGATAAAGATGCAGCAGCAGCCCGTGCGACCGATGGCCGCGGTGAGCTTGCGCATGGCCTGGCTCATCAGGCGGGCCTGGAGGCCCATTTTGGAGTCGCCCATTTCGCCTTCGATCTCCGAACGCGGCACGAGCGCCGCCACGGAGTCGATCACGACAATATCGACAGCGCCGGAACGGATGAGATTTTCGGCGATTTCCAGCGCCTGCTCGCCGTTATCGGGCTGGCTGATGAGCAGGTCGTTGACGTTAACGCCGAGGTGTTCGGCGTAAAAGCGGTCGAAGGCGTGTTCGGCGTCGATGATAGCGGCAATACCGCCTTTTTTCTGACATTCGGCCACGGCATGGATGGCCAGGGTGGTTTTGCCCGAAGATTCAGGGCCGTAAATTTCGATGATACGCCCTTTGGGGTATCCGTAACAACCAAGCGCCATATCGAGACCCAGAGAGCCGGAGGGTATCACCTCTACTTCGATGGCCTGTTTGTCGCCAAGGCGCATGATCGTGCCTTTGCCGTAGGTTTTGTCGAGGCGGTCTATGGTCGCCTGTAAAGTTTTGAGTTTGTTTTCTCTTTCGTTCGACATAATGCTGCGATGTTTATTGAAAGTGGCTACAAAAATAAACAAAATGTTTTTACGGTGGTATATCGAAACGAATTTTTTTTAATTTAATATGATAATTTTCAGTTGTTTCAACTTGATAATCAGAACCTTAGATGAAAAAAAATTACGGCGAAAAATAAAAAAAATCCGAAAAATGCACTGTTTGAAAGTCTTAAACAATTAAAAAGCCGGGAAAAAGGCTTTTGTCTGTCACTCCCCAAAAATCCACTTTTTGTTTTAAAAAAGGTTCTACCTCTGTTTTAGCGATGCAAACGCCAATTGCTATTCTGTCGAAAAACGATACGAAAAAAATCTTTATGTAATTTATGAGCAAACAAACGCCTGAATAAACCCGAATATATCCCGTAAAATTTCTTATTTTTGCAAAATTAGTAAACATTTAAATGCAAACTGTTATGAAACCAATGTTTACTTCCGTTTACTTCCGTTTACTTCCGTTTACTTCCGTTTACTTCCGGCTTTAATTTTTACCATTTATCTGCCGTACGAAATCAAGGGTCAGAGCCTGTTTACGGAGTTCCATCCCGATTCAATTGAAATGACTTTTGACCAAGCTGCCAGGTTTACCACCCTGAAGGATTCGGCCATCAGTAAAAGCGTCAGGGTCGTCCGGACAGCGGCCTTTCATAACGGCCTGGAGAGCGATATCATGCAAAATATTTGCCTGTTCGTCACAATTTGCCTCCTGGCATTTTCGAATTGTAAAAAAAATCAAATACCCATCTCTGAACCCGAAGACCCCATTGATACCACCTCGACGCCCGTGGATACGCCGCCTGATTCGAATCATATTATAGAATTGGGAAAGGGGTTTGCGTTGAATAATGGGGCGGCTTGGAGCCCACCTTTTATGGCTGCTTACCATTATAAAACTACTGCACGATTCACTTTTGGCGCAAAAATCATTCACGATTACTTATCAAATGAATCATTTGGGATTCGCGACATACCGTGTGCTATCGGCAAATACCCAATTGAAGACCCGAAAGGATTTGACGACCTTCATAATTTAATTCCGGAAGCCTATTTTGTTTATATCCGGGATTATGACACCCCCGTTGGAGATTTTCTTGCCGATACAACCCGCAACGACCATTTTATAGAAATCATCCGTTATGACTCAGTAGAACAAACGATAGAGGGTCGCTTCCAGGTTTTTCTGAAAAAATTGCCCACAAATACCTGGTGGCCCAATATCCCGGACAGCATCTCATTGACGGAAGGGCGGTTTCATTTGAAGATCAAGACGCCTTGAGTTGTAGGTTTATAGGAGTTTGTAAATTAAAAAATAAACGCTGAAAGCTCTTATAACTCCTTCCTCAACCGCGCCACCGGAATATTCAGTTGTTCCCGGTATTTGGCCACGGTGCGCCGGGCGATGTTGTAGCCTTTTTTGAGCAGGATGGATTTTAGTTTTTCGTCGGAGAGCGGCCGGCGTTTGTTTTCCTCCTTGATCATGTCGGTGAGGATCTTTTTCACTTCGAGCGTGGACACTTCCTCGCCGTCCTGGGTTTGCAGGCTTTCGGAGAAGAATTCTTTCAGGCGTTTGGTGCCGAATTCCGTTTGCACGTATTTGGAATTGGCCACCCGTGAAACGGTGGAAATGTCGAGTCCGGTGGCGTCGGCCACGTCCTTGAGGATCATCGGGCGGATTTTCTTCTGATCGCCGCTGAGGAAATATTCGTGCTGATGGTCGAGGATGGCGCCCATGGTGAGCATCATGGTTTGCTGGCGCTGTTTGATGGCGTCGATAAACCATTTGGCGCTGTCGATCTTTTGTTTGATAAACAGGATGGCTTCTTTTTCCTTGCGGGAAGGCCGGCGACCATTGCGGCCCGCGTGGAAGGCCTTGAGCATGTCGCGGTATTGGTCGTTGATACGCAGGTCGGGGGCGTTGCGGGCGTTGAGGGTGAGTTCGAGTTCGCCATCGCGGTTGTTGACCAGAAAATCGGGCACCACGTAGTTGATGGCGCGGTCGCTGCGCGAAACGAAGCCGCTGGCAGGTTTTGGATTTAGCTTAAGGATTTCATCGACGGCGGCTTTGAGGTCTTCCTCGTCGAGGTTGAGCTGACGCGCCAGTTTGGGATAGTGTTTTTTGGTAAACTCGTCGAAATGTTGGTCGATGATCTTGATGGCCACCTGGATCGCCATTTTTTCTTCGTAGCCGACGATTTCTTCGCTTTGTTTGAGTTTATAGCGCAGTTGCAGGAGGAGGCATTCGCGCAGGTCGCGGGCGCCGGTACCGGGTGGGTCGAATTGTTGTACCAGGGCGAGTATACGTTCGATTTCTTTTTCGTCGGTGGCGATATTCTGGCTGAACAGGAGGTCATCCACCATGGCAGTGAGTTCGCGGCGGAGGTAGCCGTCGTCGTCGATGGAGCCAATGATCTGCAAGGCGATGTTGTGTTCGCGTTCGTCCTTCAGGCGGATGAGGCCGAGTTGTTGTTCGAGGTATTCATGAAAGGTATTTTCGAAGGCCAGTGGAATGGTTTTTTCCTCTTCATCGCCGCCGTGGTCGTCGCCGCGGGTTTTATAGGTAGCGGGATCGTCTTCGATAAAATCCATCAGGTAATCGTCCAGTTCCACGTCGTCTTCGCGAATGGACACCACCTCTTCCTCTTCGGCATACTCATCGGCTGTGTCACGGTCTATATCATCAAGGGAGCCACTATCCTCTTCGGCACGTTCTTCT
>JAKLJF010000060.1 GCA_023151335.1 Thermoanaerobaculia bacterium
ACCACCGGCCTGTTGTACTACAAGGTGGAAACGCCGACCGACAGCGCCGTGAAGAAGATGATACGCAATCAGTAAATCGAATAATTTTCATGAGAGAATTTTGGAGGCGCCCAGTAAAGTCTGGGCGCTTTTTTTTTGCAAAAAAATCAGTTGTTCGTATCTTTGCCTATCAAATCAGACATTTGCCAGGCAAGGTTTTTGCTAATATATTTGAAAATAACGCTTTGCCCACCCGTTTTAAAATATCGATCCTCTGGCTTTGGGTGGTATCGCTGCTGAGCGCTACCGTTGGGATCAGTGTGCACCAGATTTACTGCTATTGCGTCGGCAAAACCACCTTCTCCATTTTCGATGAGGCAAAAGATGCCTGTGCCATGCAGGTTGCCCTGCCCATGGAGGAAGCCTGTTGCAGCAGCGATGCGCCTTCCTGCTGTTCGATGGATGCCGGGGCGGATCACCATGACTGCACCAAAAAAACGGTAAAAGTCTTCCAGCTGAAGACTGAATATTTGGTGGTTCAACCCCTGGACAAGATATTTGAATTCCCCGTATGGGCCGACGAATTCCCGGAATTCCTGAAGTTATACCGCCCCGTTATTTGCGAAGCGGCCGTTCTCAATAAAGCGCCGCCCGAACCGCCGCCCCCGATTTCCGGCCGCAGCATTTGCCTGCGTCACGAGATTTTTCTTTGTTAGTTTCCTGATTTTCAACGACTCACTCCGGGAGCATGCTCTCCGCGGAGCTTTTGCATTTATTGAAAATTTTATGGAACAAGTGTGGTAAACGGTTACCACCACAAAGAAAAAGCAATGAGATATCTCTGTTATTCCATCATATTCCTGCTGGCCCCTGCCTGGATTCGGGCCCAGCAAACCGACCCCGTAAAAACCATCTACGGCATTGTCACCAACGATAAGGAAGAACTGCTCATCGGCGCCACGGTACAGTGGGCCGACACCAAACAGGGCGCCATCACCGATACTTTGGGGCGTTTCTGGCTACCCAAACGCGACAAGGAAGCCGTACTGATGATCCGCTACGTCGGGTACGATCCGGCCCAGGTCAGCGTGTTGCCCGGCGAAGACAGTTTGTGGGTTGAAGTCAAAGGCGTGGTGAAATTAAAAGAAGTGACCGTGGCTGCTCACGGTTTCGACAACAAGGTTTCCACCCTCGAAACCCGGAATATTGAAAGTATCCAGCGCAACGAACTGCGCAAAGCGCCCTGTTGCAATTTGTCGGAAAGTTTTGAAACCAACGGCGCCGCCGACGTCAGCTACGCCAACGCGCTCACCGGTGTCAAGGAAATCCAGATGCTCGGCCTGCGCGGCATTTACAGCCAGTTCATGGTCGAAAACCGGCCGACGATGGGCGGTATCGCCACGCCTTTTGCCTTCGAATACATCCCCGGCACCTGGCTCGACGGCATCCAGCTGGCCAAAGGCGCCAGCACGGTGAAAAACGGCTTTGCCGGCATTTCCGGACAGATCAACGCCGAAATCGTCAAACCGCATAGCGATAAACCACTCTTTGTCAACGCTTTTTCCTCCACGGAAGGCCGTGGCGAATTGAACGTGCATTTGAACAAAAAAGGCAAAGGCTACGTGTCGAACGGCCTGCTGCTGCACGGCAGTTTTGTGGACAACGAGTGGGATATGAACAACGACAATTTCTTCGATTCGCCCAACCGCCACCAGTTGAACGGCCTGTACCGCGTTTTCTACGAAGCTCCGAAAATGTGCGCCCAATTCAACGTGCAGGCTCTGACCGACCGCCGGCAAAGCGGTCAGATGCGTCCCATCGAAGGGATGCCGGGCCTTTTTGCCGTGGATCAGAAAAACGACCGGGTCGAAGTGTGGGGCAAAATGGGCTATGAGGGTCTCCGCGGCAAACCCTACAATCAGCTCGGTAACATGTTGTCGGCCTCCTGGCACCGCACGGAGGCCGTCTACGGCCGGAACAACTATGATGCTGTACAGCGTTCGTTGTACTGGCAAACGCTGGTGCAAACGATCATCAGCACCACCGACCATAAATTCGTGGTAGCGCCATCGCTGCAATACGACGACATCGACGAAAACGTGATACAACACGATGCCGGCAACGAAGTGCGGTTTAATCACGACCTGAGCCGCACCGAGATCGTACCGGGCACGATGCTGGAATACACCTACAGCCGGCCCAACCTTGACATGGAAATCCCCGACCTGGTACTGGTGCTGGGCGCCCGGGCCGACTGGAACAGCCGCTTCGGCTGGCTTTTTACGCCGCGTATGAGTTTTAAATACAATTTCACGACGGAAAGCGTGGTACGCCTGTCCGCCGGCCGTGGCTACCGTTCGGCCAACCTGATCGCGGAAAATATCAGCGTGCTGGCCAGCAACGACACCCTGCATTTCGGCAACGAGCTCGGTCTGGAACAGGCCTGGAACTACGGCGTGAACTATACCCAAAACTTCAAGATCGCCCGCCGCGATGGCAGCATCAGTCTTGATCTGTATCGCACTGACTTCGACCGGCAGGTACTGGTGGATGTAGACCAGTCGCCCACCAACGTGTATTTCTACAACGTGGACGGCAAATCTTTTTCCAACAGCTTTTTGGTCACGCTGCAATACAACCCGCTGCCCGGCCTCGACGTAAAACTGGCCTACAAGTGGAACGACGTGCGCGCCACTTTCGCCGACGGGCAATTGAAGACCCTCCCGCTGGTGGCCAAACACCGCGGCCTCGTCACGCTGGATTACACCACGCCCAACAAGAAATGGATGTTCAATACCAATATCCAGATCGTTGGGCCGCAGCGTCTTCCCGACAACTCGAAGGTGCCGCACGATTATACCCACGGCTTCCCGGCCGTCAGCCCAACCTTTGCGATCTGGAACGCACAGATCACCCGCAGCTGGAAAAAGTTTGAAATTTACGTCGGTGGCGAGAACCTGAACGGCTACCAGCAACACGAGGCTATCATGGCCGCGAAAGAGCCCTGGAGCCCGTACTTCAACGGCGCGCAAATCTGGGCGCCGATGATGCGGGGTGTGGGGTATGTAGGGGTAAGGGTGTCGCCGTCGGGGTTGTAGACGTGCTACCTCAACAGCGTCACATCCCCCACCAACCTCCCCGCCACGCCCCCGCAATCCGCCTCCAAAATCCATACGTACACATCTGTCGGCGCCGGCTTGCCATCCACTGTGCCGTCCCATCCGGCTTTCGGGCCGGCGCCGAGATAGATACGTTGTCCCCAGCGGTTGTAAATCTGCAGGCTTAATATCTGTTCGAATCCTTCGTACGGCACCACTTTAAACACGTCGTTGTTGCCGTCGCCGTCGGGGGTGAAAGCATTGGGAATCAGGAGCCGTTGCGGATCGCAGGGCGGGAACAACAGCACGCGGTATCCGACGGTGGCCGTGCAACCGTTATCGTCGGTGACGGTGAGCCGGTAAGTGCTGCTGCTGTCGGGGTGAACAATAGGATCGGGACAATCCGAGCAGCTCAGTCCGCCGGCCGGCGACCACTCGTATAGTGCGAAGCCTTCTTTGGCTTTCAATTGGATTTCCTGTCCGGTTTCCAGGATCACCGTGTCGGGCAGGGGCAGTTGCGGGGCAGGCACGGCTTTTACAAAAACGCAGTGCGTGCTGTCGCAGCCGGAAGGGCTTACAAAATCGCGGCAAAGATTACCGGGTTTAGTGAACAGCGAGTCGAACACCAGCGTGGTATCGCCGGGGCAAAGGGGCCGGTTTTCGGTGCTGAGCGAGGGCGTTACGTGCAGGCGGATGTACAATACGCTGTCGCAACCATTGGATTTTAGCAGGGTTTGCGTGTATAATCCCGGCGCTTCTGTCAGCGCGCCGAAAATTTGTACCGGTTTGCCGGCGCAAATGTTCAATATGCCGAGATCGATGCTGTCGCTTTCCAGTACGGTGACCAATGCCGTACCCACACCCGTGCATCCGCCGGTAAATGTGACGGTTACGCTGTAGGTGGCAGTCGCCCGCGGTTGTACAAACTGAACGCTTGTCGTCGGGTCGGCAATACCCGGTCCCGACCATTGGTACGTACCGCCGGGTGTGGCTTCCAGGCGCGCGGTTTCGCCCCGGCACAGGGTTTGGCCGGGCGTTTCCAGGCCGATTTGTCCGCCCAGGCGTATGTTGAACCGGTGTTCAATAATGCAGCTGCCTGTATTTTCCTCCAGTATCAACGTCGTGACTGTGCCGGGCAGCATGCCGGCGCCGGGTGTGAACACGGCCTGCGCACAGTTCAGGCAGTTCAAACCACCGGGGGTAAGCCAGGCGTAGGTGTGGCCGGCTGTGCTGTCGACGCCTGTTTTGACCGGTAATATTTCGCATATGCCGATGGCCGTGGTGGTAAATGCGTTGCCACCCAGGGGAATCGTCTGGTCGGAGCAGGCGCAGTTTTGTGCGGCGGGCACGAAGGCCAGCAGCCGGCAAAGATCGGCCGAGGTAATATTCAACTGACCGAACAACCCGGCGCTGCTGCCCGGGGCCAGTATTTGGTTGGTTTGTATCGTGGTCAGCAACAGGTCGCCGGCGTCTGCCCGGCCGTTCTGGTTTTGATCGAGGTAAAATTCCACCACCGGGTTTATGACCGTTCCGGCGCCGGCATTTTCCAGCAATGCGTTGAATTTCAATTGGTTATTTTGCCAAGCCGGTTCAAAGTTTTTAAGGATTAATTCGGGGTTTTGTAAGTTTAGCGGTAAAATGGTTTCGCCGGTGGCCACGAACACGTCGCAGTTTTTTCCGGTGGAAGGGCAAAACGCCTGGGCCTGCTCGCGGGTTTGCAACACGATTGCCTGGTCGGCGCAACCGGCCGCGCTGTCGTAACGGATGCTGAAGCGGAAACGCAGCGTGGCGCCGGGGCCCAGGTCCTGGGGCATGGCCCAGCGCAAGGTTTTCCCGCCCATGTCAGGCGGATCGACCGGAGCGTTGGAAACGGGCTGGTAGGATCCCGTCACAAAAGAAATACCCGGTGGTAACAGGATATAAATGCTGTCGCCCGGCGAAGGCGCGGCGTTGCCGGAGAGTGTGACGCTCAGGCTAGTGGCGCCACCGCAGGCTACGGTGCCGGGCGGATTGGAAAAATCCAGTTGCGCGCTGACGCTATAGCTCGGTTCCAGGTCGCCGATCAGCACCGGATCGCCGGGTTTGCGCAGCGTATTGGAGGCAATGCCGCAAGGCAGCCGGCCTTCGGCCTGATAAATGATCTGTGCGTTGGACACGGCGCCGCATACAGCCTCTACCCGGAACCGGATGCGGAAAGCGTTAAAAGGTTCCTTGTCGAAGCCTGCCAGCCCCACCTGCGCCAACACCTGCGAGGCGGCCTGCGGATCCCATTGGTACACATTGCCCGGCAGGAGCAGCGGATCGGGCAAAGGCAGGAACAGCGCCCCGTCGGGATAGGCCAGGCGGCTGGAGCCGGCCACTATGCGCAAACCGGGCGGCAGTTTGACGGAAGGCGTCATGCCATAGGCGTATCCTGTATTGGCATTATACACCAGAAATTCGAACCAATCCGATGGCGCGCACATCGGTACCGGCGACGGTTCGTTTTCTACCACCAGTTCCAGTTCCGGGCGCTGGGGCCGCAATTCGATCAGGGTATCATAAATGCCGCACATATCGCCGGCGGGGTTGGTCACCGGCGAACAGTCCCAGCCATAGTATATTTTCAATTTTTCAGATCCGCAGGAGCGGTTCCGGGCGATCAGTTGCAGGTATTCCTTGCCCGCGTCGCCGGAGGGCCAGACACCGGTTTGCCACAGGCCGCCCAAGCGGGGTACCGTTTGGCCGGAAGGCATGTATAGCAATTGCGGGTTTTCCAACGCGCCCTTGTCGTCGATGGACAGCCAGGTGTTTTGGGCGGGATAGTTGCCGTAATTGGACAACGACAGGTTGAGTACCACGAGATTCAGTTGCAGATCGACCGCGAGCGCCGGCGGTTCGAGTCGCAATCGCGGACTGCCGTTCTGGTATCCGTTGAAGTTGGGGAAGGAATAATTCGACACCGGCGGCCAGTGAAAACACGCATTGGGATATTGCACTACCAGGTTGGTGGTAGCGGAAGCATTGTTGGCATAATTGCAAAATGGCCCGAACGTCGATTCAATTTCCCAGAAAAAGCCCTCGTCGAGCGGTTTGTTGAAAAAGGGGCTCAGGTCGGCCCGGAAATAGTCATCCTGCAGGACAGGCGTCAGGATTTGTTCGCCGAACAGGATTTTGTTGTCCTGCAAGCGCAAATACTTCAGGCGGGTGTCGAGCAGGGAGACTCCCAGCGGCAAGCGTTGGGTGTAATCCAGTACCGCGGCCAGCGGGCGCACTTCGAAAGGGAACATATTGCCCCGCGCAATGCGCAGGGAAAAGTGGAAAGGAGAAAGCGGTTTGGCGTTTTCGCAGGGCAGGATGGCGTATTGCGGTTCGAGGATGTCCTGGCGATAGCCGGAAAATTGAAGTAATTCCGGCGGCAGGCAAAACGGTTGTTTCCAGGCATAAACATAAGCGGGCGAACAAATCGCGCTGCGGAAATTGACCAGGGGCGGTATGACGTCGGAGGGCGGCACAAAGTTTTTGGTGAGTTTGTAATCGGCTATAAAAATCAGGGTGTCGCCGGCAGTCAGGGCGGTCGTGCCGGCGGGCAGACATCCGGCCGGGGTCAATGTAAAATGGTGAAACATGGAAGCGACCTGGTCGCGGATGATGTAAGGGCGGATGTTGGGCTCGGCGATGGTAAACAGGTGCAGGTCCGATTTTATGGCGGGCTTGGGTATGTCGCACTCATATTTTTGGCCCGTGGCGCCGATTTTCAGGATCATACGTCCGCCGATATATTCCGTGGTATCGTAATTGGTAAAGCCCATTTTAGTGGCGGACAACAAAAAACTGTCGCCGTCGGCCACGCCGAAATCGCCGGCCCAGGATTCGTGGAACTGGCGGTATTTCAGGATATCGAGGGCGCCTTGCAGCACCGTTGCCTTCACTTCTGTACGCAGCGTATCGCAGGTAAGAAAGCGGTCGCGGCGGATTTTGGACAGGGTAGGGGAGGTGTTGCCGTCGGCCACGCGGTCGTCGTTGTCATCGCGCAGGCCCAGGTTGAGCCGGTAAGCGTCGTATTCGACGGAAACAATATCGGGAAAACCGCCTTCCCCTCCTGAACCGCCACCGCCACCGCCACCGCCGCATACGTCGTCGACCGAGAGTATAAATTCATCGCAGGCCGACACGGCGCAATCCGGGTGGGTATCGGGCAAGGGCAGGATGTGCGAGCGGACGTCCACCACCAATTCGCAGGCATTGCAGGCGGCTGCCGGAGGGAAAACGATATAGTCGGCCCCCCGCGGCGGCACGTTTGGCAAGGAAAAACAGGGCAAATCCGGCCCGCACACATAGCGCAGGCAAAGTTTGCTGAAAACCGAATCCTGGTTGAAAGGCAGGGCAAAACGGAGCCGTACCAGGCTGAAACTATCCGGACTCACCGTATTTTCCACCGAAAGCGGCGCTTTCCCGCCCAACGACTGAAAACAACCGTTTTCCCAATACAAGCCTTTCGGCAAATTAAATTCCACCTGCAAAATACCGGTGTTTTGCAACAATAAACCCGACCTGATCCAATAATCGAGAGAATACACGGTGTTGTTTTTCAGGCAATTGTCGAGATTGTAATACACTTTTGCCTCGGGCAGGGTGTCCCGGATGTCGGCCGGCGCAAACTCAAAACCGCCGCTGAAAAATTCCCCGTCGGGGCATGTTTTCGGATAGGAATATGCCGCGCCAAAACGGGCGTAGGTAGACAGGCATTTAGCCTGACAGAAGTAAGTGTGAAATCGCAGGCGCAGGGAATCGCCCGGTGGGATAGCCGGCGTTTGCAGGCTGATAAAGCGATAAAAACCGGTTGCATTGCATGCCGGCAAGGGCTGCTGAATACCGCCCGTCGGAATATGCGGTGTCCAGCCGGCGCCCGTGTTCACTTCGAAGGAGTGGAAGCTCATGCCCTGCAAGAGCGAATCGAGTACCCGGAAACTGAGTTCGACATGTTCTGCCGGGGCCTGACCTTTATTGACGATAAGCAGTTCCTGCACGGCGGGCCATTCGCCGCACAGATTTTGAGGCGGCGCATAAATGGGGTAAAATTCCAGGTTTGGATTCAGGGTGGTTGGTTTGATGTTAACGGCGGCTAAAATCGAGTCGGCCTGGCACAATGCCCCGTCACAACCCCAGGATACCAGTATATTGGAGGGATTGAGTATTGGCCCGCAATCCCGGATCGTGATTTTTTCGGTCAGGATCACTTCTTCGCCGAATTCGAACAAGGCGTCGCCGTCGCCGAAGGCGGTGAAAAAACTGCCCGGCACGCCGGCTTCAAAAGTGCTGTCGGTGGGATTGGCGCCACTCACGCCGGTCAGGGCAACGGTGATGCCGGGCTTGTATTCATCACTGAAGCGCAGCGCCGGAATAGCGCCTTGCCGGCTGTTGCGCAGTTTGATCGTGCGGGTCAGGGTTTGCCCTTTCATACCGTTGAGTACCGGCGGATTTACCTCCGTTATCAACAACAGGCCCGTTTCCACGGTGTATATCTGTGTGGTCGCTTCCTGGCTGCCGCCGTTGTATTGGACGGTGACAACGTTGGTGAATATCTTTCCCGAATTGATCGCGGCAATGGCGGCGCAGCTTGCCTTCAGGGTGATGGTAAAGGTTTGTGCGCTGCCACCGGGCAAATCCGCCAGGCCGAATACCGGCGCCCCGGGGTCAGCGATATTGTTTTCCGCGGCGTTGATGACCGAACCCGTTTGATATTCGATGCCCGCGGGCAAATTTACCCGCGCGTTCAGCCCCGTGACGGGAGTAGCCTGGTTGTTTTTTATCGTCACGGAAAACGATGCCGTACCGCAAACGGTAAGGCCGGCGGGGTTTTGAAAGGTGATGCTCAGGGTTTGGGAGCGTAGCGGGGTGCTCGGCACAAACGCGCAAAGGAGCAGGACAAGACAGGGTAGCAGTCTGGGCATGGAGGTTACTTGTTTTCGTTATTGGTATATGAGGGTGAAAAATAAGGAAAAAATTCTTTTCATAATAAGTCAACGGCAGTACCCCCGCGTCATCTCCCGTTTTCCCGGCGGCCCCTGCAGCCGTTCCACCTCGAATCCCACCTTTTTTAGCGTGCGTTTCACATCGCCCTTGGCACAATAAGTGACCAGTACGCCTTCCGGGTTCAGGGCTGCGTACAAGCGGGCAAAGATCGCCTCCGTCCAGAGCTCCGGCTGGGCCTGCGGGGCGAAGGCATCGAAATAGATCAGGTCGAAAGTGGCGTCGCCGGGGCTGAAATCTTCCAGGCGAACGCGGTGTTTGGTAAAGGTAAATGCATTGGAAAGGCAGTGGGGTTTTTCCCAGGCGCAGCGGTGAAGCCTCAGGAAATCGGCATGGCGTTCGGGCGCCCGGAGTTGGGCGGCAAAGTTGAAGACAGCCGCTTCTTTTAATGCCAGCGGATACGCCTCAACGGCGGTGTAGCGGACGCGCAGGTTGCGTTTTTCCGCTTCGAGCCAGGTCATAAAAGCATTCAGCGCGGTGCCGAGCCCGATTTCCAGCAAGGAAATTTCACGCTGAACCACTGCCTTATAGCGCAATCCGGCGTCGATAAACACGTGCCCCGATTCGGTAACGGCGCCGTATTTCGAATGGTAGGTGACGCCGTAACGCTCGGAGTAGAGGGAGTGGGAGCCGTCGTCGGTAGTGATCAGAGCCATGGGCGCGATGCGGTACTTACTGTGCAAATGTATTTGTTTTCACACTACCTGACATTTTTAAACATATAGGCACATAATAAGTTTGTGTCTCTGATTAAATAAAATACCCCGCTTTTTTATCCGTCACTTCCTCTTCCATGTGCAGTTTTTCCAAGGCTTCCAGCTTCCGCCAATGCCGGTCCACATGCTCCTGAATATCTTCCAGCATTTGCCGGTTGCCTTCCTGGAACAGGTGCCGGAAACGTCCCTGGTATTTCAAACATTCCTCTACGGGTAAATAAGCATCCGGTTTGTAGCTCAGTTTATAGTGCTGGCGTTCGATCTCATACAGCGGGAACAGCCGGGCTTCTACGGCCAGGCGGGCGACATGTATGGCGTCGCCGGGCTCAATTTTATGGCCGGGCGGGCAAGGGCCGTCGACCATGAGGAGCCGGAAGCCTTCGGTGTCGCGCGCCCGTTTCACTTTGGCCCGGAAGTCTTCCAGAAAAGCGAGGGAACACGTGGCGGCATAAGGCAGGTTGTGGGCGGCAATGATGCCCATGAGGTCTTTGGGCCACGATTTTTTGTACCCTGTGCCGGGGTTGGTGGTGGTGACGGCGCCATAAGGCGTGGCGGTACTCGTCTGGATGCCCGTGTTCATATAGGCGCCGTTGTCGTTGACGACGTAGAGGATATTTTCTCCGCGGGCGGCCGCGCCGGAAAGGGCTTGCAAACCGATATCGAAGGTGCCGCCGTCGCCGGCCATGATACACACGGTGGTGTCTTTTTTGCCCTGGCGGTCGAGCGCGGCGCGGACGCCGGTTGCGGTGGCCGGGGCCGCGGCGAAGAGGGTGTGCACCACACTGGCCTTCAGCTCGTTGAGCGGGTAAGGGCCGGTGATGATCGAAAAGCACGAAGCCGGCAGGACGTACACCGTGTTCGGGCCCAAAATACTGGACAAGTGCCGGGCGAGTAAGGACCAACCGCAGCCGCGGCAACTCACCGCGCCGGAAAATACCTGTTCGTCCTGTATGAGAAATTCATTAACGGGTTTCATATCGATAGCGGTTTGGTCAGGCAATATCGACCCAGTTTACATCCTTCGGATGATTACGGGCCAGGTAAATGATCTTTTCAATCGTTTCCGGCGAAACGTCCTTGCCGCCTGCACCGGCGTAGAAATCGTACATGCGGAAGGGGTTTCCATACAGCGCGCGTTGCATTTCCTGGAAAATCGCACCCTCCCGATCTCCCAGGAAATTGCGCTCTATGGGCGCCAGTACGGCCTCTTTATGCAGTTCCTTCAGGGCCTCCTGTACCGATGCTTTTGGAAATGGTTTGAACAGGCGAAGTTTCAGCAGGCCCACATCGGGATATTTTTGAATCACGCCGCGGGCGGTGGAAGTGATGCTCGACAGGGTAACCAGCACCAACTTTGTGTGTGGCCCGATGTTGACGGCTTCCACGTTGTGGTAGCCGCGGCCGAAGAGCCGGGCAAATCCGGCGGCGTTTTGTTCTGCGCGTTCCGCTACCTGAACGGCATCCCGCCAGTAGGTGTAATTCATTTTGTTGTAATGTTCCGGCGGCACCAGCCCGCCGAACGATTTCGGGTTGGCCACATCGATGCTCATCGGCCCCGGCACTCTCCGGGGCAGGAATTCGTCGACCAGGCCAATGTCGGGCACCCACACGTTTTCACTCGTGTGGCTTTGGTAAAACGCATCCAGCACCACCATGACCGGAATGTTGAGCTGTTCGGCGAGCAGGTACGATTGAATGACCGTATCGAGCACTTCCTGTGAACTTTCGCCGTAAAACTGGATCCAGCCGGTATCCCGTTGCGCCAGGGAGTCGGATTGATCGGACCAGATATTCCAGGGAATGGAAGGCCGGCCCACATTGGCGATCACCACGGGCAGCCGGAAGTGCGCGATGGCGTGCAGCACTTCGTGGGCATAGAAAAGCCCCTGCCCTGCCGTGGCCGTGAATACCCGTTCGCCGCCGAGGGAAGCCCCCAGGGCGGCGGCAAAGGCGGAGTGCTCGCTGTCCATGTTCACATATCTGGCGTCCATTTCCCCTTGCGCTACCATTTCGGCAAGCCGTTCCACGATGGTAGTCTGGGGAGTAATGGGATAGGCGGGCACAAATCCGACCCGGCACAGGCGGGCTGCTTCAGCTGCCGCATAATTGCCTTTCAGGATAAGCTGCCGGTGGCGCGGATACCGGGCAGCCGGGCGGTGTTTGCCCGGGGCGGTTCCCTTCAATATTGTTTCCGTCGTCATGATGCAGATTCGGTTAGGGTGAACTCAATGGCGGAGCAGGGGCATTCTTCGGCACAAATGCCACAACCTTTGCAGTAGTCGTAGTCGATGCGCAAACGGCCCCCCTCGTCGATGTGAATGGCGGCATCGGGGCAGAAATTGAAGCAGTTGCCGCAACTGAAGCAATCGCCGCAGTGCAGGCAACGCGCCGATTCGGACAATACCTCGTGTGTGCCCAGGGGTCGGGCCAGTTCTTCAAAATCCAGGTACAGGCTGTCCGGGTGACGCATCAGGTTGCGGTGCCTGGGCGTAGGTAAATAATAGGTATAGTTGATGTCTTTTGGCAGGACGATATCCGCCAGGGTTTCGTCGGGGTGGTAGGGCAGGCCCCTGAGGAAAGCATGCACTTCTTCGGCTACTTTGTTACCACTGCCGATGGCTTCGGTGACGGTGCCGCCCCAGGCCATGTCGCCGGCACAAAACACGGGTACCGGGCCGTCCGAATCGATCTTTCCCTGTCGCGGCATCACTTCCCGGCCGCTGAATACGTGTGTGTCGGAGTGCTGGCCGATGGCTTTGATCACTTTTTCTACCGCTATTTTGTGTTCAGACCCCCGCACCGGCACGGGTTTGCGGCGGCCCGAGGCGTCGGCTTCGCCCAATTGCATATCGGTCAGGGTAAGTTCGATTTGACCGTTGCCGTTTTTCGAGAGGCCGATTGGCGCTGTGAGGAAACGGATCGCGACCCCCTCGGCCAGCGCTTCCTCTACTTCCTGTGCAATGGCGGGCATTTCCTTTATCGTGCGGCGGTAGTAAATGACCGGTTCAGCGCCCAGGCGCAGGGTGGTGCGGGCCACGTCGATAGCAGTGTTGCCACCCCCGATGATGGCGATGCGGTCGCCTTTTTTAATACCCGAAGCGGCGCCGAAAAGTTTGAATTCCCGAAGGAAGCGGATGCCGTCAAGCGCAAGCTCGTCTTCCTGCTGCAGATGAAGTGAAGCGCCGATGTGGGAACCCACCGCAGCAATAACGGCATCAAATTCGGGCGTCAGCCCGCTGATCTCCACTTTCCGGTTACACTCGATCCGCACCCCTTTTTGCTCGATCTGCCATATCTCCGTATCGAGCACCTCATCCGGGAGGCGAAATTTCGGGATGCCGCTGCGCATCATGCCGCCCGCCTGGGGCAGGGCTTCGAACACGGTGACGGCATAACCTTTTTCACGAAGGCGCAGGGCAGCGGTAAGTCCTGCCGGGCCCGAACCTACGACGGCGATCTTTTCCTTTCGGGTGACGGGAACGGGCGCCGGTTCCGTTGCCATGGTGAGGGCGTGGTCGCCGAGAAAACGCTCGATGGCGCCG
This sequence comes from Thermoanaerobaculia bacterium, assembly GCA_023151335.1. Taxonomy (GTDB): domain Bacteria; phylum Bacteroidota; class Bacteroidia; order Chitinophagales; family Saprospiraceae; genus M3007. The sequence goes on from JAKLJF010000060.1 coordinate 13,348, forward strand.
ATATTAAGGCCGCCGTCCAACTCATTCCGGTTGCAGGATTGTTCGCAAAAATGCGGGCAAACGCGTCCGCAAACGCCGGGGAAGGGATTGTGTTCGTAAATCACCTGCAGTGCGGCGTCGTATTGTTGTGCTGCAACCAGTTGTACAAAGCGCCGCACATCGGTGCCGGCGGGGCAGTTGTGGTTGCACGGGGGCCTGCGATCGGCATAATGAGGCGTAACGACCCGCCAGTTGCCCGTTTTGTTTTTGGAAAGCGGCATGGCCCAAAACGGCGCGTCGATCCCCGCCGGTTCAGGCGGGGAGACAAAGCGGAACGGCTCCGCTTCTTTCAGGTCCTCCTCCGGCGGGTTGTGCAACCGCTGAAGGAGGTAGTTGTTGGGGAACTCTTCTCCCACCACGCTGCGATAGGCGGCCGCGGCTGCATCGGCGTTTTCCCTCGGTTTTGCCGGCACGTTCTCTTTGAGCGTTTCCAGCAGAATTTCCAGGTCCGCTTCAAACAGAAAACCCATTGCCCCGATCATCGCGGCGTTTACGATGGGCAGCGATTTGCTGCCGAGCCCATGATCGAGCGATATCCGCGTGGCGGGAACCGTGTACACGGTTTTACCGGTATGAGCGAAGGCCGAACGCGGCTTTTCGGTATTGATCAGTATGGCGCCTCCTTCCTTCAACCCATCGAAAACAGGTACCATGTCGATGAGGCTTTCGTCAAAGA
>JAKLJF010000610.1 GCA_023151335.1 Thermoanaerobaculia bacterium
CGTATTGGAAGGAGTTGGAGGAGGCGCAGGGTGGGTGACCCAACCACTTTCCGTCGGGTATGATTGAACATTTTCTGTGTAACATCTGCGCAAACCCTTCTGCGTAACATCTGTGTGAAATTTAATCCAGCGTCGCCGAAGGCGACAAATTTCACACAGATGTTACACAGAAGAGTTTGCGCAGATGTTACACAGAAAAGGACCGCTGGTTGTCAGACCTGCCATTGACAGGTCTCAGATAAATAGCTTCAAACGCCGAATCGGCTTAATTGATTCGAAAAACAAGCCTGATAAATCCGCTGGCAGATTCAAAAAGTCATTTTCTTAGTGCTTTAAAAAAGGTATAATGCTCGCCCAAACCGCCGGAAAATTTTCCAGAAAAACGACATGGCCGGTATTCGGAATGATGCTCAGTTGGGAGTTGGGTATCATGTTATAGGCGCTGATAACCGTAGGTAAAGGCGCATTTCGGTCAAGTTCGCCGGCCATTAAGAGTACGGGGCATTTAATGGAATTGAACAACTCCTTGCTGACGGTCATGGTGTTGTATAAGCCGGCCATTTTCGTCCAGTATTCCTGCCATCTTTCCGGCTCCGGCATCAGTGCCAGTTGTTGTTTCCAATAGGCAGCGTCGAGTTTAAACGCCTCCTTTGTATCCAGGATTACTTTGCGAAGGCCCGGCACTTGTTCGCCTGCGCCAATGGCTATCAATTTTTTCACCCTCGATGGGTACATGCTGGCCACTTTAAACCCGGTATAAGCGCCATCACTATTTTGCATCCTGCTCAAACGTTCCACCAATACGTCAGCTTCAGCACAAACGCCCGGCTTTTCACCGCAAAACCCTCCGGCAGGTAATTGTCGGTATACACCAGATACAGATCAGATGCCGGGGCGTAGCGCCATTGAAAACGGGTGTTCAGGTTGACGTTGTCGGTCTGCCGATTGTACTGCAGAAAGGCCGTAAAATAGATTTTTTTCGTGAATGTAACATCCAGCCGGGGGCCGACGAGCCAGAAAGCGGCGTTTTGCAGCTGATAGGGATTATCGCCCCGGAATTGAATGTCGTTGTATTCTGCAGCCAGGGCCAGGCTGCCATAAGGCTGCACGCGATAGGCAACATTTCCGGCCAGGCGCAGACGGGTACCATTCGCGTAGTAGCCGCCATAGCGTGTTTCCCCACCGTAAGTGAAGCGTTTCTGCGGTTTTGACGTAAAGCCGGCGCCGAATGAATTCCAGATATGTTCGCTGCCAGCCGGGATTTTGATCCCTGTCAGGTTGGTCGGGTCGAAGGGTTGCAGGAGTTTAACGTAGTCGTTGGCCATCCAGAAGAAACCGGTGGCGGTGCTGCGAAAATTGAAATTGTACACGAACACCGTCCCGTTTTCGATGCTATTGCCGAACTCATCCATGTAGGAAAAACCGCTGATGCCCGGGCTGTGGGTGAGCAGTTTTCCGCTTTTCGGGAAAAACAGGTAATTGACGCTGAAGCCCGTGCGAAAATAACCCCGGCGGGGCAGGAAACCCACTTCCGGGTTGTAGCGTTCGCCGACGTATTCCTGGCTGACCGACCAGTTGAACCTGCGGTTGTTGTAGCGCAGACTGGCCACCGCGGCATAATCGTCGCCTTTGCCGTTGGGATCGAAAGATTTGTATGCCACGAATTTGCCCCGCCAGACGTCGTTTTTGGATGCCAGATTGTACTCCAGGCCGGCGTTGCGGTTGAAGGCCGGTTGATCGGGAAAGCGCTCACTGTCGAACGATTCCTTGTTGATAAAAAAGCCGGTGATATTGGAACGGCTGAACACCCGGCGTTGCAGGGTGAGTACGCCGAAATTCTGCGCGGGCGCGCCATTGTCGTCCGTTTCGCCTGTCTGGATGTCCATCACGCCGATACGCCAGTCTTTGTTGATCCGGCCACTGAGCCGTACGCCGCCGTGGATGGGCGCCGCGAGGCCAACCCGCCGGGAAAAGAAGGGCCGCAGGTTGGTGAACCCGAGGTTGTTGAACAGGTCGCTGTTTTCGAGAAAGAACTGCCTTCGTTCGGGGAAGAACAACTCGAAGCGGTCAAGGTTGGTCTGCTGTTGATCCACCTCCACCTGTGAAAAGTCCGGATTGACCGTGGCGTCAAGGTTGAGGGACGACGTGACCGCCACTTTTACGTCCAGCCCGGCGTCGAAACGTCCGTCGAAAGCTTTGTCCGGCTGAAAACTTTTGGCGCCGCCGCCGAGCAGATAGGGAATGACCGATACATTTCGGCCGGCACGGGGCGGCGGGGCGTCCCATTCGAGCACGCCGGTGTAGGCCAGCGAAGCCGTGGGCAACTGGCGCGGCACGGGCGCCCAGGAAGATTTTTCTGTCGTCGTCAGGTCATTGCGGCTGAAATTGACGCCCCAGCGGGTAATGCCTTTTTTATACCGCAAAGTCTTGAACGGAATCGCCGCCTCGAATATCCAGCGGTCAGGGTGACGTTTCACGGCCGAAAACCAGCGGCTTTCCCAGTACAGGTCGGCCGAGCCGCCGTCGTATTGCTGCCCATCCCATTCGGCGCCCGCGGCGTTGGCGCCGAAGGTGAAGCCGTTGGTCTGGTCGTCGAAGGGGTCCATGAAAAAGATAAAATTGTCATTTTTCCCGAAAGCCCAGTCGCGCCGCAGCGATTCCACCACCACCGGGTGCGGCTGAAAATTGACGGCGGAGATGTACAGGAAATGGTCGTCGTAAGTCATACGGACTTCCGTGCGCAGCCGCGCAAAAGAGGTGTCCATGGGCAAAACCATGAAAAAATCGGTGGCCGGTTCCGCCATTTTCCAGGCGGCTTCATCCAGGGCGCCATCGACGATCACAGCGGAGTCGGTGCAGCGAATGGGGTAGCGGTAGTGAGCGTTTTTCTTTTGGGCTTGAACAGCTAAAGGGAGAACCCAAAGCAACAGGAGGGTGAAACGCAAGTTTTTCACAGCAGGAAGGATATGATATAGGGAACAAATTTCCAGAGTTCGGGAATATGTAGATAGTGTTTTTTTAGGACCGACCTGGCCCTGTTCGACGTGTTTTTGCTGAAAAGAAAAAATGCCGCGTTCTACTATGCCCCCGAAACGCTGGCCAAGGCGGAAAACAAATTCGACGCCCTGCTGCCCGGACAGGCCGAACGCCTCACCCGCACCATACTGGCCGGTCTGCCCGGCGTGGTGAGCACCGAGGCCGACCACCGCCAACTCTTCGACGCCGTACCCGAACGCGCCAACGACATGTGTTTTTGCACTGGTTCGCTCGGCGTACGCCCCGACAACAACCTCGTGGGTATCATCCGCCGCTTGGGCAGCCGCATTCATTTCCTGCACCTGCGCAACGCAAACCCGCTGGCAGCTTCTTCGAGGCCAACCAGTAACGCCTAATCCGACAATTGCACCTCCTGCCACGTAATTTTTTTGATCTGCCGAACCACGAACCTAACCCCCGATGTTGGTTACCACCGCCTTGCCAAGTTGTTTGTTCACCCCTGTTTTTAAAAATAAGGATGGCCCAGAGATTCACCTTGGCTTCAAACGTGTTTTGAGCGACCAACCAATTTGTGTGAATGCCGCGTTTCTAATTTATAAAACAAATTTGTCGAAAACTAATTGCTAAAAAACTTCACTTTTATGATGACTTTGAGTATCTTTGCTGACATTTAATATTCATAAAATACAATATGATCGTTAAGGAGCAAATTAAGCATACTGGAGCGACTTTTACTCCCATTGGCATGGCAGAGTATTTAGCGGGAAAGCTAATTAAACAAATAGCTCTCAAGGGGCCGATCAATGTTCTTGATCCGGCAT
>JAKLJF010000611.1:0-376 GCA_023151335.1 Thermoanaerobaculia bacterium
GAAAAACACTGTTCCCAACTATGAGCATTACCATACCGACATCAGGAGCTACCCTGAACTGGAACGGATATTCCGCACCTATTGCTCCGACATCAAGCTGGTCATTCATACAGCGGCACAACCCAGTCACGACTGGGCGGCCAAAGAACCGGTTACGGACTTCACGGTAAACGCCAACAGCACCCTCCATCTGCTGGAACTGACGCGGCTGGCATGCCCGGATGCCGTATTCATTTTCACATCCACCAACAAGGTTTATGGCGCCAATCCCAACCAGCTGCCTCTCGTGGAAATGGAAACCAGGTGGGAAGTGGACGCCTCACACCCCTACCACGAACACGGCATCGACGAACAAATGAGCGTGGACCACACGACC
>JAKLJF010000611.1:386-3818 GCA_023151335.1 Thermoanaerobaculia bacterium
CCATTCCATTTTCGGCGCCTCCAACATGGCCGCCGACGTCCTGGTGCAGGAGTATGGCCGGTATTTTAAGTTGAAAACCGGCGTTTTTCGCGGGGGCTGCCTCACAGGGCCGAACCACTCGGCCGCCCAACTCCATGGTTATCTGTCGTACCTGATGAAATGCAACCTCACGAAAACGCCCTATACGATTTTCGGTTACCAGGGCAAACAGGTGCGCGACAATATTCATAGCCAGGACCTGGTGAATATGTTCTGGCATTTTTTCCAAAATCCCCGTGCCGGCGAAGTGTATAACGCCGGCGGCAGCCGTTTTTCAAATTGTTCGATACGGGAAGCGATTGCCATCTGCGAAGAAATCACGGGTAATAAGATGAATTGCCATTACAGCGGCGAAAATCGCATCGGAGATCACATCTGGTATATCAGCGATGTACGCAAATTCCGCGCACACTACCCTGGCTGGGAGTACCGGTTCGGTGTCCGGGAAATACTGGAAAGCCTCTGTACAGGTATCAAAGCGCGTGTGTAAGATGACAAACAAAGCATCCGTCGTATTTATCACGCGCTACTACCCGCCCAACCCGAATATCAACGGCGAGTCGATCTGCGATATGGCGAACTATCTGCAGGAACATTACGGCATGGAGTCCACCATTATTACTACAGATCGCGATTTTGAAGGCGGCGGCTCGAAAAGGGCGCCCGCGGGCCGGGTAATCCGTTTAAAAACGCTTTTTAAAAGTAATCATGCCCTCCCGCGCTTTTTGACGTTTTTATACGACGGTTTTACGCTGATCCGGTATTCCCTCAAATTTAAAAACGATTTGCTGGTGGTAACGACCAGCCCCCCGATGCTTCCCTTCTGGGCTTCGCTGCTGTATGGTAAAAACATAAAATGGGCGCTCTGGGCATTCGATCTGTTCCCCGAAGGGTTCGCGGCCACGAATCTGATCCGTCAAAACAACCCCGTTTATAAATGGGTGATCCGGAAAACCTACCAATCCAGTCCAGCCCGGCTCATTGCCCTGGGGCCCCGGCAGGCGGCATACGTTAAAAATCAAACCGGGCGGGATTTGCCCACCTCCATACTGCCCTGCGGGGTATTTTTCCAACAGGATAAAAGCGAGGCCAAACCTGACTGGTATGAAAAGCATAAAATCATGTTCGGTTATTGCGGCAACGTCCACGATGCGCACAATCCCGAATTCATTAAAGCCGTCATCGATCGTATCGACCCTGCGAAACACAAACTCATCCTGGCGCTCTACGGCTCAAAAGCAGCCGAAGTAAAAGCATACGCGCAGGGCAAAGCCGGGGTGGCGCTCCCCGACCACGTACCCCGCAGTCAACTCCATTTCATCGACGTGCACCTGGTGTCGCTCACCGCCAAATGGACACATATTGCCGTGCCCTCGAAGGCGGTGAGCGCCATTTCAATGGGCTCGCCCATCTTGTTTTGCGGAAGCCCCGACAGCGACAACTGGTATATGTTCCGGGAAGCCGGCTGGCTGATCGACGAGCAGGCCGGCATAGAGCCTCAGGTGCGGCAGTTTATGGCCGGACTGGATCGTGCCGCTATCGACGCTAAAAAAAGCAAAACGGCGGGAATTTATGAAGGGCTGAAAAGGCAGGTGCTAGAGGCTTATGAGGAGGTGGCAGAGGAGGCAGCCGGAAAAAAGGTTGTACCAGGGCCTTAAAATAACAGCCACAGCAAGATGAAAAGCCAACTTGCAATGACTATCCCGGGTATCCATTTGCAAAAAACTGTATTAGGTCTGAACAAAACGGGTTTGACTTTATAAATCCGTTTTATTTCAGTAGGCATATCGTCTTTACAAGCTAAAAAGAGGTTCTTTATCACATTGAAACTATGCAATGCAGAGGTAAGCCATAGTATGGAAAGGAGCAATCCAACTAAAGCAAAAACTAAATGCAGCGACTGATCTGACTGGTCTTTTTCCTGAAAACCTATAGCTGCATAGAGTATGGAATTCGTTGTCAAAAATATACCCGTTCTTGACAGTAGCAGCGTATCTTCTTTGTCCCACCTTTCTCTGATCAGTTTATAGTTTTCTGTATTGGGTGATGTTTCGGTTGGTATTGTTTCCATATATTGATGTTTTTAACAAAGCGGATGATTTTGCCGGGCGTATTCAGAGTTCTACTTTATATTCCTGGATGAGAATTGACGGAGAAATTTTGAGTTTATTCGTCAGATTTCGAATCATATAGACCGTGAGTTTCCGTTTGCGGTTCAAAACTTCCGACACGGCGACATCAACTTTATCATATTCAGAATGTGTGCCAATGAAACGGTATAAAGTTATGAAAAATTCTCAAAATGAGAACAAAATCGTCTGGATTGATTTATACGTTACCTGGTTCTAAGTATGCGAATACAATTAATTGCATATTTTCAATTCGTGGACTTGTTTTTCAGGCGTTACTAAATAAAATAAATCCGTGAGAAGTAAAAACGGCCCGGTTCGCATCCTTGCGAACCGGGCCGTCCCATAATATCCCAGCAATAATACTTTTACCCTTCCAATGCTGCCGCGCCGCCCACAATCTCGCCCAGCTCGGTGGTAATGGCCTCCTGGCGGGCTTTGTTGTAGTTGATGCGCAGGTCTTTGAGCAGTTCGTCGGCGTTTTCAGAGGCCTTGTCCATGGCGGTCATCCGGGCGCCGTGCTCGCTGGCGTGGGTGTCGAGCAGGGTTTTGTGGAACTGGAGTTGGAGGATGCTCGGCACCAGGGTTTCGAGCAGTTCCTGTTTGTTGGGTTCGAAAATGTAATCGGCCTTGCGTTTGGCGCCGCCGCCCGCAGGTATGGGCATTTTCGGCACGGGCAGCCACTGTTCTACGGTGGGGAACTGGGTGGCAGCATTTTTGAACCGGCCGTACACGATGTCTATGGCGTCATACTTTCCGCCGGAGAATTCGTCCATCAACTTACGGGCTACCGGGCTGGTGTGGTCGTATTCCAGGTGTTCGAACAGGTGGATATAATCGGTATTGTATTGCAGATCGCGGAAACGGCGGCGGAAGTAGTCGTAACCTTTTTTTCCGATGAACAGCACGGTTACCTTGCCTTCGCGGCGCGCGGCGGCGTATTTCGTGTCGATCAGGGCAATCGCTTCTTTATTGATATTGGTGTTGAACGCGCCGCACAGCCCCCGGTTGGAAGTGACCACTACTACCAGGGCGTTTTTCACTTCACGCACCTTACCGAAAGAAGTCGAGGCATCGCCGTCGAGGTTCGACAGGATATTCGACAACATGCGGTTGAGGCGCTCGGCATAAGGACGCATCTGCACGATGGCATTTTGCGCCTTGCGCAGCTTGGCCGCCGATACCATTTTCATGGCCTTCGTGATCTGCTGCGTCGAAATGACCGATTTGATGCGTTCGCGTACTTCTTTTAAACCACCTGCCA
>JAKLJF010000612.1 GCA_023151335.1 Thermoanaerobaculia bacterium
GGATGTTTCATTATTACCGAAGGAAATAGTTCGCCTGGAAGTTGGCGCCCGGCCGGCTTTTTTCAAGAGATTGAGACGCTGTCAACGGCTATTGTTTCAGTAGAGATGAAAACATCCATTACCCGCGAACCCCAAGTCGTAAGTCGTAAGTCGTAAGTCGTCAGTCGTCAATCGACAGTCGCAAACACCGGTTGCGGCTCCCGTTTCACCATCCGGTCGATAAAATACATCATCACGATGGTCACGATCATGGAGAGCACCACAACGTAGCCCAAGGTGGGGTAATGCTCCAGTTTCCCCGCGGGTGTTTGCACCACGATCATGCCCGCCAGTGCCGAGGCAAAACCGCCCGATACCTGGGCCACCGAGGAGTTGATACCCATAAACGCGCCCCGGTCGGCCGGATCGGGCACGGCCGACATCAGTGCCGAAGAGGAGACCATGCGCGAGGTGATACCGACAAACAAAACGGTGTTCAGGGCAATGACCGTCCACACCGGCGTGATACCCCAGTTGGTGTACACCACCACGAGGATCATAGACAGCAGTGAGCCGGCTACAAAAACCGGGTACTTGCCCAGTTTGTCGCTCATTTGCCCGATCAGCGGGCCGGTGATCATGGAAAAAATGCCGGTGACCATGTATACCATCGGCAGTTGATCCAGCGTCAGCCCAAGGTTGTGCACGGCGAAAGCGCTGCCGAAAGGCATCAGCATAAAACCGCCGGTGGCCAGCAGGGTGGTGGCGGCAAAACCGGTCAGGTATCTTTTCCGGGAAAGCGTTTTGCTCAGATGTTTCATGGCCGAATGGCCTGCATGCAGGGCCAGGTGCGCGTTCACCGGCTTCATTTTCCAGATAATGGCGACAAAAGCAGGCACACTCACGCCTACGATCAGCAGAAACGGCGCATGCCAGCCCCACAGGTTGGCCAGGTACAGGCCCACTGGCAATCCCAATACCTGACTCACCGCGAAGGCCATCTGCACAAAACCCATCACCCGGCCCCGCACCTGCATCTCGAACAGATCGGTGATGATCGCAAAAATAACCGAACCGATCACGCCGCCGAACAAGCCGGTAATAATGCGGGCAAACAGCAGAAAGTGATAATTGGGCGCGATACCGCACAAAAAAGTGCCGAGTATGAAGCCGGCGTAAAAGAATAACAACATGCGCGTGCGGTCGTAGCGGTCGGCAAAACCGGCGGCCATCAAACCCGCCGCTCCCGCGCTGAAGGCATAGGCCGACACCACCCAGCCGAATTGTTGGGTGCTAATGTTCAGTTCCTGCAACAACTGCGCGCCCAGCGGCGACAACACCATAAAATCGAGGATGATGGTAAATTGAAGAAAGGCCAGGATCGCGACAATAAAGACCTGGTATCCGGTAAAAAGTTTTTCTTTGGACATGTGTTTGTTTATGTTCTGATCGGAGGATTTTTATTTCCTGAACCCTGTTTTCCATTTTGGCGGGCGCCGCAAAATCAACGTTATCAACCGCCAGTTAACCGGCCTTTCAGCGGGCATAGATACCCTGAACCGTTCGATGACCGCCAATCTGATAGAAGAACGCTCCGACCCCTCCGACAAACGCGCCAAATTAGTACACGTCACCGATAAAGGCCGGCATTTCTTTCAACAATCCTGTCGTCCTTACATCTGACCAAAGACATATCCGGACTTTATAAAGTTGAAATAAGACATTTCATCCGGTTCGGCAGGGCAGCAGGATAGTTTTGTACCGGTTCACACAAAACACATTTTCAACCGGTAAAAAATTCATCTATGAAATCTTTTGCGATCATCGTCCTGGGGCTTTCCCTCATCAGCCTCAGCCTGTCCGCGCAAACCGCCGTGGCAGAAACGGAAACCTACGTCTGCCCGCCCTGCGGCGCCGAATGCGACAAACTCACTTTCGAAAAGCCGGGGGTGTGCCCGCATTGCAGCATGCCGCTGATCAAAAAAAGCCGGATAAAAAACGTCGCCATGTTTGTGTACGAAGGCATGGAAATTCTCGATTTCAGCGGCCCCGGCGAGGTATTCGCCGCTGCCCGTCCGTCCGACGGCGCATTTAAAGTTTATACCGTTGCCGCTACGAAAGACCCTATCCTGAGCCAGGGCTTTGTCAAAATCCAGCCGGAGTATACCCTCGCCGATTGCCCCAAACCGGATATCATCGTGTTGCCGGGCGGCAACTCGCGCCCCTCCCGTGAAAATCCGGAAGTTATCAACTGGCTCAAGACCAACGCCCCGGGGCTCGACGCGTTCGTCACCGTTTGTACCGGCGTGTTTATTCTCGAAAAAACGGGCCTGCTGGAAGGCAAAAAAGCGACCACCTGGTACGGCGCCATCGAGCGCTTCCGCGAGGGGGCGCCTAAAACCGAAGTCCTGGAAAACGTACGCTGGGTCGATAATGGTCAGATCATTACCACCGCCGGCGTTTCGGCCGGCATCGACGGGGCGCTGCACCTGGTGGAAAAACTATTCGGCCGCGAAACGGCGCTGGCCACGGCAAAGTATATGGAGTATGATAAGTGGAAGCCGGAGGAGGGCGTGATGGTGGAGCGGCCGTGAGCCGGGGAAGGTGCTTCGCAAGTCTGGGTTGTGTCAAAAGTCTTTTGCTAGAAAGCCGCGGCAAATTTTTCACCACGGAGGCATGGAGGCACGGAGAATAAAACTCCGTGCCTCCGTGCCTCCGTGGTGAATTAGAATAATCTACGGCTTGAAATTTTTACATATCCTTTTGGCACAACCCCAATAGCGCAAGCAGCCAGGCATTTTCGCAAACCACTTTCCGCCGGGCATAGTTTGGCATTATTCGCCCGACGAATAAGATGTCAATTCACCGGCGATTTCACCCCGTCTGACAGACGGGGTTACCGGTCGAACCCGATCCCGCGCCGTTGATAAACGGACAATTTCCCCTTATCAAACGTAAACGTCGCCACATCGTCGAGCGTGATGGTATGCAACCCTTCCACGTCTTCCTCGCGCTTAGCCAGCTGGGCGATGCGCAGGTTCTGGTTTTTGATGGTGTCGAGCACCACCTGCCGCACGGTGCGGGCGTTGCCGAAATACTTGTCGCGGAACTGGTACAGGAAGGCCATGTACTTGCCGAGGTGCTCGCGGGCGTCTTCATCCACGCGGTAATGTTCCTGCTGGAACATGTAGAGCGCGATTTCGAGCAGTTCGTCCGGGCTGTAATCTTCGAAGCGGAGTACCTTGTCGAATCGGCTGGCGAGGCCGGGGTTGGCTTTCAGGAAAGCGTCCATGTTTTCGGGATAGCCGGCCACGAACACGAAGAACTCGCCGCGGTGGTCTTCCATACGTTTGAGCAGGGTCTGTATGGCTTCGTCGCCGAAATCGCCGTGCGAGCCGCGGCCGCTGTTGGTGAGGGCGTAGGCTTCGTCGATAAACAGTACGCCGCCCATGGCTTCCTCGATGCGTTCGGCGGTTTTAATGGCGGTTTGACCCACAAATCCGGCCACGAGGCCCTGGCGGTCGGTTTCGAGCATGTGGCCGCGTTCGAGCACGCCGAGGGCTTTATATATTTTGGTGAGGATACGCGCCACGGTGGTTTTGCCGGTACCGGGGTTGCCCACGAACACGGTGTGCAGGAAGAAGCGGCCCAGCACGTCGCGGCCCGTTTCGCGGTTGAAGCGCACGAGGTTTACCAGTTCGCGGATGTCCTTTTTGATATCCTGCATGCCGATGAGGCTGTCGAGTTCGTGCAGCGCCTGGCGCAGCAGGTTTTCATCGACGGGGATATTGGGCTGCGGGCGTTTGTGCGTGATCTGCACTTTTTCCAC
>JAKLJF010000613.1 GCA_023151335.1 Thermoanaerobaculia bacterium
CGTCGTTATCCTGGTCGCAAGTCGATGCGCTGCTGTTCGGGTCGCAGGGATCGAGCGGGTCGGAAGTGCCGGAGGCTACCAGCGGCGTGGACGGGTCGTCCGTGCCGTTTACTTCCTCGCCGTCGTTCAGGCCGTCGCCGTCCGTGTCCGGATTCAGCGGGTCGGTGCCGGCGGTCGTTTCTTCGCCGTTCGTCAGGCCGTCGTTATCCTGGTCGCAGCTTGCCGCTGTCAGGTTCGGGTCGCAGGGATCGAGCGGGTCGGAAGTGCCGGAGGCTACCAGCGGCGTGGACGGATCGTCTACCCCGTTTACTTCTTCGCCGTCGTTCAAACCGTCGCCGTCCGTGTCGGGATTGAGCGGGTCGGTACCGGCGGTAACTTCGTCCACATCATTTAAGCCATCTCCGTCCGTATCCGCAGGAATACAAACCACAAATCCCAAAGCAACGGAAATATCGAAGCACGGGCCGTTTACTGTTGTAATTTGATTTCCAACGGTATAACTACTAATTCCACCAGAAGTTTCATAGTTTACGCTATATACATTATAAACGCCGTCGGTGAGCGCGGAAAAGGACGCAGCGGCGGATATAGCCAATATAGTGCCATCGGGGTCTGTCAATGCAAAGGATTGGGTATACCCACCTGTTGTATTGTTTCCCGATAAATTAAAGGTCAGATTACCGGTGGTATTGTTGCAATCGCATACCCCCACGGGTAATGGCGCTGACAGATCCACACAGTCGCCGCCAATAGCATTAATATTGATGCCCACCGATAAATTCGGCTGTGCGCCGGTTGTCCGGTAATTCACTGCATACGCGGTATACTGACCCGCGGCCACACCGTTTATTGGCAAGGTTGCTGTGACATATTGGATAATGCCGGTATTATCTGTCAATAAATAGGATTGGGCATAGCCCGCGGCATTATTATAACCGGAAGCATTAAGCGCTACCGGGTCGCCTGTTTTAAAGTGACATGCCTGTGCAAAAGCCTTGTTCAGCATGCACAACCATAAAAACTGAATAATCAATATCAACTTTCCAGTTTCGATGAGCCGGGAAACGTAGAGATTCCTTTGCATATTAAAAGAAATTTATTTTGATGGATTGATTAGTATCCCAGTGTGCCGGCTTCTGCCGTACATGGCAGTGCACAGGCAACATTACCGCTGGTATTTCCGACATACACATTCCCCGGGCCGGCGCCGAGGATGACCATGTTATTGTCCGCGTTATAAGACGGAAAGCCGTTCAGCGGATCGTTGATATTATCGTATAGTGAAAGGTCGCCCAAACATCCTGAACCGCTTTGAAAGGAAAACAGGTTTATATCCGTATTAGCCGGAATAGAAAATGGCGCGTACGTGCCGGCATTAGACGGCGCGAAGAAAATATAATCGTTGGTCAACCCTTCCGTGGTGCCATCCAGATAAGTATAACCCCATCCGAGAGCGGTCAGGTTTGTCAGATTGTTTACCTGCCATCCTCCGGATACATGGGGCACAACGATCGTTATCTGCGTGGAACTGGTTACCCTGGAGAGGGGCGGATTATGGGTGGTATTGGAATTCATTGATACCGTGTATGTCTGGGTACCCTGATCATACACCAGTTTGTATGTCACCTGGGTTTGTGCAGAAAGCCAAGCGGGCAGGATAAAAAACAATATATACAACAGATTTTTCATGATAATGATAATTTATTATTTTACAGAAACTTTTCAACAGCGTTGTTTTAAAGCCGAATGACAGTAAAACGGAATGCCTGGCGTTTGCCTTCCTTATTGATCAGCGCTGCCGTGTATAAACCAGTGGGAAAGTTTGATACATCCAGATCATAGCGATGTTCTCCACTGACGGGCTTAATGGTTTCCAGCACTAACTGACGGCCAATCATATCCGTTACCAGCAGTTTATCAATATTTTGTCCGGGGTCCAACTCCCAAAGGATTTGCAGCATATCCGTCGCAGGTACAGGATATATTTTGAGGCTGTTAACTATAATCTCTTCTGTTTTTGTCTGTATTTCCGCACAGTTGGCATTATTGGCGGCAATACCGGCAACGGCATTTCCCCTTACCCCGAGTACGGTTAAATTTTGGGTAATATTCAGACGATTTTTATTTACGACCAGTTGAACGAGATGGTCATTGTTATCCACCAGGCTTACAGGACCCGCACAACCAGGTTCCAGATTTACGAAAGAAAAAAGCGGCGTTTCCACACCCGCCTGAAAAGGTATGTTTCTCGTACCCGGTTCATTCAGGGCAAAACATATAAACCTGTATTGTGGCGCCGCGGCAGGGCTTTCCACATAAGCATTGTCCAGCCAGGTGACACCGGGGATGAAACTTTTGATCTGCCCCGCCAAAAAAGGTTTTGCAGCGTCCATTTGGATGACGATCTGAGCGGACCCCACTGCATTCATCGGCGCCTGCCAGGATTGATCCGGCAACATGCTGACGAGATAGGTTTGCCGGTCGGGCATAAGGGAAAGGTTAAGCCTGACCTGACTGCCAATTGTCTGAGCCAGACAAAGCATTGCGAATCCTGTTAAAGTCAGATATTTCAATGAAGTTGACATATTTTATAGTTTTTTATAAATCTGATAGATGAATGACGCAACGGAAAGTTCCGCCCGGCGCTCCTGTGCGCCGGGCGGTATCTTTCACTTACTTCGGTATTTGTTCAAATACTTTGAATATTGGAAGTACCGAAGTATTATCCGGGAAGAGGAATACTGTGAAGAATGTCACATCCGGATCAGCGTTACTGCCCTGATAGATCACTTTACCATCCATGTTCGCATCTGCCCGGCTATAGATCGGATCTACGACGTGTACCGGCAGGAAACTGGTGTTGGCAGGATCGAGTAACACTGCGAAATAGGCGTCTTCCACGTCGGCTGCAGGCCCCTGATAGATCACGCGGTCTCCCGTGTGCGGATCAGGCGCTGCCGGTTGATTCGACATATTGCCCGGCCACAAACTGAGTTTGTTGCTCGGCCACAGCTGTTGAGCGTAAGCTGAGCCGGTAGGTCCACTCAGTTGATAGTTGAGCGTCGTCCCGAGCGTAAAGTCGACTGCCGGCGGTGTTACACCGAAGGCGACCGGCGCCTGTGTCATCACACCCAGGTGGTTGCGGTGCCGGACGGAAACATAGTAATTGTTGACGCCTGCACCTGTAAAGGTGAGCGATGAAACGCCATCCAAATCCACAATATCGCCATCGCGTTGCAGCAGGCCGGCGCGTTTGTAGAGGGATACTTTCGGGTCGTTTTGATCGCGCAATTCTACAAATACCCAGTCGACAATGGCATTCGGCCCGGTCGTCGTGAATACCGAGGCATTCACCGTTTCCGTTCCGTTGTAGTTGAAGTCGGTCAGCGCATTGTACGGCTGGGCCAGCGGGATAAGGCCTTTTACCCGCAAATCGTCGTGCATCAGCCCCGTTCCATCGTTGTAAGCCCCGCCGAGGAATACTTTAGCCGTGATAACTGCGTCGCAGGGAACCGGATCGCAGGGATCGTTCAAGTCGGAGCCGCCAACAAGTTCTTCGTAGTTCGTCAGCGTATCGCCGTCGTTGTTATTATCGTCGTCGGCTGCATTGTTCGGATCGGTGGCCGGCATGCCCAGGTTTGGATACAACACCGTTTCCACGTAATCCGGAACGCCGCCGTTGTCCGTATCGGTAAAGTCGTTCGCATCGTTGGCATTGGTCGCCGTGCCGCCGTTGTTCGGCTGGTAAGTGGTTTCCACGTAATCCGGAACGAGGTCGCCGTCCGTGTCGAGGTAATCCGTGCC
>JAKLJF010000614.1 GCA_023151335.1 Thermoanaerobaculia bacterium
TAAAAAAATTTACGCAACAACGCGACAGAAAGAAAGTGACTGGATATATTCAACAGATCATTTTTTTAAAGACTCTATTTCAATTGACAAATATTACTATGAATTTATTTTGGACAGCTTAGAAACAGAAGTTAATCAAGTTATTTTATACAGAGGAAAATCAATACTAAAAACATTTTCACTTATTAATCCAGAATCTATTAATTTATTATATAAAAACAAAGAAGACAATCTCTCCTTGATGATAAACCAAAGGTCGGATAAAATTTATACTCAAGAATGGGCAGAAAAAAAAAGATTTTTGACTAAAAAAATGGATTGTTTTGATCTGTCAAAATTTAACGTTTATGACTTTTATAATAAAAAATTAATTTTGTCTGGCTTGGCAGATACATTGATTAGTTTACAATACGAAATTGATAGTAATGGCATTTTAATTAAAGGAACTGATAAGGGAATTTTAAACTGGAGAAATAAGTACCCTTTTGTCTCTTTTAATCAGTGCGATGACGGCCAATACAAATTTATATTAAACGTTAATAATCTGAAAAAAGAAATAGATAAAATTTGTGCTTTTGCTAACATTTGTGTTATACCATGTGCAGAAGCAGGTTATATTAGTCCATCAGATTCTGAACTGCTATCGGATTCTGAAATACCAGTAGATTATGAACTAGATAACATTAAATGGTTTCCATCATTTGACTCAATTCTAGAATGTATAATACATAAAAATTCTTTAAATGTTACTTACTACTCTACAATCGATAAAGTGGTTCACGAAATTTTGTTGTCAGAAAAAAAGTCTTTTCCTTCCCTCCTCGCTCCCCATTCCCATCTTAAAAAAACTGACCTTCAAACCCAGAATCTCTGGGTAGATGTCTCCGCCAAGTACCGGCGTAACCCCTTCCTGGCCGGGCCATTGAAGAACACCCTGGCTCAGAGCAATTTTGAACAAATTCCCGGAATGCCTGACGATTCCCTGCGTCGAAAACTGAGCGGCGCGACGGCCACCGATTATCCCTGGCAGGGAGTCGTGTTTGACAACAACCGGCTGGAGGCGGATCAGGCAGTTTCATACCAGGATAAAGTGGAAAGCTACCGAACCCCCGTTGTAACGGCATCAGACAACCTGCAGACCGCTTCGGATCAATTTGGCAGCGAAAGCAAAAAACTGAAACGCGGTTTGAGTACTGCCGACCTGGCCGCCGGTTTGTCTGATTTTATCGTGGAGCGCGCGCAGGAAGAACTCAATGTGACTTTTCTCTCCCGGCTGCGCGAAGGCATTCTGGGTGATACGGCCGAGTTCACTATTTTATTTCCGGAAACGCGCAAAATGCTGAGCGAATTCCGGATTGTACAATACCGCACGCTGCTGGACTTTGCCAAAAATGCCTTTATCCTCGACCTGCGCAACCTGGGGGTCAATTTCCCGAAGCTGTTTAAACTGAAACTGTATAAATACCGAAAAATCTGGAACGATCCGCGTGTGTACAATATCTTCCTGCTGTATGATATTGCCAACAAGGTATATGAAGATATGCCGGTAGACACTATCCTGTTGCATATACACAAGCAGCTGCACGAACGCAGGATAGAAGTCTCGAAAAGTATAAACGAACGTTTGGCCCAAACAGTCATGCAAGACACCATTGTAAAGGATAGCCTGACCCGACTTGTTAAAAGATATGAAAACCGCCTGAAAATATTTGAAGCGATACACGATACGCTGATAAATAAACATAGTGCGAATTGGGCCATGCATATCAAAAGCCGGGAATTCACTCTTGCCATAAATAACCTTGAAGGCGATCCCGATTATAAATACGTGCGGGATCACCTGTCTTTTGAGACGCATCAGGCGTATTTTGCCAAACCGCCCAAGCCTGAGCAGGTTATCAGTACCGGCATCGATTGGGCCAGAACCCTATTAAGCCGTGACAGTATACTGGGGTATTTTGAGCACATCGCAGCAATGGAAGGCCGGCTTGCCGTGATGGACTCAATTAAAAGGCAACAGGAAGATGAAAGTGCGCGCGCCAACCGGCAACCCAGCGCTTATATCCCTATCTTTGAAAGATGTCGGGATATTATGACGCAACGGGCCTGCCTTGAACTGGCGCTTGTCACCGAAATGCACCTTGATAGCGTCGCTCAACTAAAAAGGCTTACGGAACATGACCGGCAAGCACTGATCTATTTGCATCAGGTATTAAAATCTCCCGACAAATACAAAATATATGACTGGGATAGGGTGGATGCCATCAATTCAATGCTCTTGCACGTCGCGTTAGACAGCTGTATCGTTTGCAAACCGGGCACATTCCCCGACCTGCGTATCTGCGATTTATCAGGAAAACCCTTAGACGAGTACTACATGAAACAAAAAATATACGGTATTGGCTGGAATATTGAATCCATTAGTTCCGAAATGGAAAAAGCCCATGAATTTCTGGACAAAATGGCGATGGCGATAAAGACTCAATTCAACGAAATAGCCCGCGATACGGCATACAAAAATGCTCCGAATATATCCGGTTTAGCCGATACGGTCTATTATAATCAATTCCTGTTCAGCAGGGAAATGACGGAAAGAACGCTCGCCTTTAATTATGAGAAATTCCTCCTGAAAATGCAGGAGGTGATCAAGGCCGATGAAGGCGGCGGGAAAAATATGCCGCATTGGGAAGTACTCAAAAACGACAACCTGAAACAACATATCCGGAATTATCAGGATGCCTGGCGCCGGAACACTATAGCCAGGGACATTACCGGAAATTATTTTCTGGACTATTATAACCAGACTCCACCGTTTGACACCTCCCTTTGGACTGTTAAAACAAAGGGAACTATGGCGCAATTGCTGGACAGCACTCGACGCGCCATTGCCTCGCTGGATTCCGTTAGCAGACAATTCCATGATTACATAGATACCCTCCAGAACAAATACGCCGGCGACCTGCTTCGCTCCCTGAAACAAACCGGGGAGTTTGGCCTGCTTACCCAAATCACCCTCCAGTGGCTCTACGCCTTTCAGGATGGTTCGGAGCAAGCCGATTCCGTCGTTCTACGGGATTCGACCCTGCAACACGTGGTGCAATTCGAACCTGCCGGCAAAGAGCCTAAACCCGATGATATCACAACAGAAGCAGCCGATAAAGCGCTTAAACCTGGTGACATCAAAACAGCACCTGCTGACAAAAAGCATAAACTTGGTGACATTCAAACAGCGCAATATAGCCGGCAGGTCAGTTATGACACCATCCGCGTGAACAAGCGAAAAATCGGCGACCGCCGCTGGATTACCCCCAAAAAATTCAACGACATGATGGAAGACACGCTCCTGCGCCGGTGCTTCATGGGGCTGCTCTACCAGCGCCTGGCTGCCATAGAAGGCGGCGCGCGATACGACGCCCGAAGCATGGCTTTGCTGGCCACCAAGTTTATGAACACTATTTACGATATCGACGACCGGCGGGAAATGCTCAGGTATAAAAAAGAAACGAATCAGCCTCTGCGTTTCGAAGATTATTATCCTTTTATCCGGAGTACAGTCGATATGCTCAACTTCGTATTGGAAACGCCCTTTCAGGCAGGGGGCGACCCGCTGATTGAGCGTTTTGAAACCCTGCGCGACGTGCCGAAAATCTCCAACGAAGTGTTATCGCTTTTTGAAAATGTTTTTGCCGAAAACTACCCCAACGCCATTCACAACGTGGTGCAACTCCTGTCCATCACCTGGGGGCTCGATGTAAAGACGGAAGTTCAAAGACCCCGCGCAGGCGCCGCGACGGCAACTGAG
>JAKLJF010000615.1:0-1431 GCA_023151335.1 Thermoanaerobaculia bacterium
ATAGGTTTATGGGGGTTTCTGTGGGTTTATGGGGGGTTTATGAGGGTTTATGAGGGTTTAGGGAGTTTAGAGGGTTTAGGGGGTTTAGAAGGGATTAGAAGGGAGGAATTAGAGGGATATGAAGGTGTCGGTAAGTGCCCGGGCTCAAAGTTGGGTCTGTCCGAGGGCGAGCAGGGTGGAAAATTCGTCGAAAGTGGCCGGCATAACCGACAAACGGCCGTTTCGCACCAGGCCGAACTGTTGCAGAGCCGGATGCGCTTTAATTTCCGCCAGCGGCACCGGGCGCGTCAGCGGTTTGAGCGGTTCGAGGTCCACGGCCGACCAGTCGCCTTTTTCCGCTGTTGGGTCGGGATAATGTTCGCGCGCCACACGGGCAATGCCCACTACTTCCAGGCCGATATTGCTGTGGTAAAACAGGCACAGATCGCCGGTTTTCATGGCGCGGAGGTTATTGCGGGCCTGGTAGTTTCGCACTCCATCCCAACGGGTGCGTTTGTCATGCTGCAATTGTTCAAAACTGTACACGTCGGGTTCGGATTTGACTAACCAGTATGCCATTAACAGTTATGAGTTATGAGTTATATTAAATTTCATGCGCGGGTGATACAGGTAGATGGTTTCTTTGAGGTACTCCGTGTCGAGGTGGGTATAAATTTCAGTGGTGGTGATGCTTTCATGTCCGAGCATGTCCTGCACGGCTTTCAGGTCGGCGCCGCCTTCCACCAGGTGTGTGGCAAAGGAATGGCGGAACGTATGCGGACTGATGGTTTTGCGGATACCGGCCTTCAGGGCCAGTTCTTTGATGATATAAAAAACCATGACGCGGGTCAGGTGCGCGCCCCTGCGGTTTAGGAATACGTAGTTTTCATGGCCATGTTTGATTTCCTGTTTGGCCCGGACATGTTCCAGGTATTGTTCCAGGTATTTAACCGCGTCGCTGCCGATCGGTACGAGCCGTTCCTTGTTGTTTTTGCCCAGCACTTTGATAAATCCTGCCGCCAGAAACAAATTGGTCAGGCGCAGGTTCACCAGTTCGCTGACGCGCAGGCCGCAGGCATAGAGGGTTTCGAGAATAGCGCGGTTGCGCAGGCCCTGTGGTTCGCTGAGGTCGATGGCTTCCAGCATCTGCCGGATTTCATATACAGATAGCACTTCGGGTATTTTACGCCGCAGTCGCGGCCCTTCCAGCAGCTCGGTGGGGTCGTCGTCGAGCAGGTCCTCCACCAGCAGGAACTTGTAAAAGGCCCGCAAACCGGAGATCAGCCGCGCCTGCGAGCTGGCTTCCAGACCCAGCTGATTGGCCCAATGGATAAAACGCTCCAGGTCGTCCTGCCGGACCTGCAGTGGCAGGCGTTCTACCCCCTCGATCTCCAGATATCGCACAAATTTCTCCATGTCGCCAATATACGCCTCCAGCGTGTTGGCGCTCAG
>JAKLJF010000615.1:1441-3786 GCA_023151335.1 Thermoanaerobaculia bacterium
GGTAGGTGCGGAAATTGTTGAGGGCGATGGGCCAGGTCATGGAAGCGATGAGCGATGAGCGATGAGCGATGAGTGATGAGTATTTTAGTTCACTCATCACTATTAAAGTCCCGGTTGATTTCGTGGTCGAAGGGTTTCCTTGTGATAACAGTCGTAAAATTGTTTGACTTCTATGCCAGGTGGCAAGCCGATCCAGTCGACATAAAAAGAGTTGAGGGGCAGTGCTGCCGACCATTCTTCCACCCGGATCTCCAGGGTGCGGCGATGCGGTTTTTTATTCGACATTTCCGACTTCGTTTCATCCACGTGGCTGAAGTAAACGGGTAAGCCGCTGTTTTTACTGATACCAAAACGGATATGTTGCCACAACAAAGCGGCAGTATCCAAAGCCCAGTCGGCGCCGACCCAATGACAGGGGATGTTATCGATGAGCGTGTCACCCAGGGTTTGGTATGGCGGTGTGCCCAGATACTTATCCGGCCCCAGGAATTTCTGCACTTGTCCGGGATGCAACAACAATGGTATAAAGAAAAAATGCTGCAGGCCACGCATGGTATATTCGTCGCCCAGTTGTTTACTGTCGTACATCATCACCAGGCTGTCGCCCTTGAAATCGTATTTGATCTGCCCATCAAAGATAACGTGCTGCTGGAACAAGAGGCGCGGTGTATTTGTTTCTATCTGCACTTCAAACCGGATACCGGGTTTGCCGTCGAAATGTTCGAAGCGGGCAAAAGCACAATCGGCCTGGTACACCAGGGTATCCGAGCTGTAAGGATAGTTTTCCCGGGCTACCAAACGCCAGGAACCATAGTCCAGGGCATGCGCTTTTTCCTGCATTTGAACGAGGAGCGGATGGGTGGTTTGGGCGAAGCCCTGAGCAAGCCAAAAGAGCCAGGCAAGCAGACAGCAGAAACGAGTGATCATGGAATGCACATATTTTTGTACAAATATAGATGGTTACGGCGTTAATCTCCGGTTAAACTCCCCGCCGCCCCCAACATTTTGCTATACTTTTGCCCCGCAATTTCGTTAAACATACATGAACGCCCAGCGTATTCGCCTCATTATCGGCCTGATGACCGTCGCCCTGATCGGGGTGATCTGTCTGCAAATTTACTGGATCAGCTGGAGTATCCGGTTGAACGAGGAGCAGTTTGACAAAAATGTGTATGCCGCGCTCAACCGGGTAGCCGATAAACTGCAATACTACGAGGATGTAGCGGTACTGGAAGCTTTAAATACTACCTATGGCTATTCGAGTGAAGCCAACCGCAATATTCGTCGCGCCACCAAATTCCTGGAAAATGGCTTCTCCACCCGCCGGATCAGCCGGTCCGACAGCCTGCCCAACCCGACCTCGGGCCGGCAGAGCTTTGAAGACAATATGACGATGTGGGAATATATGAAGGTCAGTCAGCTGGTCGATTCCAAACCGTTGGCCGAACGGATACAACTGGATCTGCTGGCGCAGTCGCTGAAAGAAGAACTGAACAGCCGCGGCATCAATACGCCCTATCAATACGGGGTATATGCCAAGGCGCGCAACAGCTACGTGGTGGTCAATGACCATTATGTGGTGGTGGACAATAGCCCGCAGGTGACGCACGGCGGCGCCTCCACGCTGTATAACTCGAAATACCGGGTCTCTCTTTTTCAGAAAGACATTGAATCGCCGGGAAACCTTTCTATTTATTTCCCCAACCGCACCAGCCTGGTGCTTGGCTCGGTTTGGAAAACCCTGCTGCTGTCCGTTGTTTTTACCGGTATCATCCTGTTCTGCTTCTGGTACACTATCCAGGTGATCTACCGGCAAAAGAAACTTGGGGAAATGAAGACGGATTTTATCAACAACATGACCCACGAATTCAAAACGCCCATTGCCACCATTTCGCTGGCCACCGACAGCATCGCCAGCCCCATGGTGGTAAGCAATCCCGACAAGATCAAACGGTTTGTGGATATCATCCGGCAGGAAAACCGCCGCATGAACAGTCAGGTGGAGCGAGTGCTCCAGATCGCCCAGCTGGATAAAAAAGATTTCCAGCTCAAACTCTCCGAAACCAACCTGCACGAACTGATCCAGCAGGCCGTGGACAATTTCAGCCTGCAGGTGGAAAAACGCGAAGGGGCGCTGAAAATCGAACTCCAGGCTACCCGCCCGGTCATCCAGGGCGATGCCACCCATATTGCCAGCGTGGTGCACAACCTGCTGGACAACGCCAACAAATACAGTCCGGAAAAACCGGAGATCGCCATCCGCACCCGAAACGTGCCCAACGGCGTGGAAATAACGGTGGAAGACAAGGGCATCGGCATCAGCAAGGAAGCCCGCAAACATATTT
>JAKLJF010000616.1 GCA_023151335.1 Thermoanaerobaculia bacterium
AATCACCACGGAGGCACGGAGGCACGGAGGCACGGAGAGTTCCTAAAGGATAATTTCTCTCCGTGCCTCCGTGCCTCCGTGGTGAAATGATACAGATAATATACTATATGGTTACTTCGCCGTGGCCTTCGCTTTTCCAGCCGATGCGCTGGCAGCCGGCTTGGCTTCCACTGCCTGGCCAGTGATCACCTTTTCTTTCGTGAGATCAACCACCAGCGACGAAGCAATGAACACGGAAGAGTAGGTACCGAACACCATACCGATCAACATACCGAAAGAGAAACCTTTCAAGGCGCCGCCGCCGAAGAGGAACAGCAGCAGTACCACGGCAATAATGGTACCGGAAGTGATAATAGTACGGCTCAGCGTCGTATTAATGGCCAGGTTAAATACCTCTTCTTTTGGTCGTCCTGCATACGTATTGATAAACTCCCTTATCCGGTCATACACGATCACCGTATCGTTCACGGAGAAACCGATTACCGTCAGGATACAGGCGATAATGGCCTGGTCGATTTCAAGCGAGAACGGCACAAGGCCATGCAGCAGGGAGAAGAAAGTCAATGTTATGATCACATCGTGGAATAAGGCGATTACGGCGCCAAGGGAAAACTGCCACTTGCGGAAACGGATCAGCAAATAGACAAAAATCGCCAAAAGTCCCCATATCGTCGCCTTGATGGATGAATTCCGGATATCATCGGCAACCGTCGGTCCTACCTGGCTGGACGAGGTGATATGCGTGCCCTGACCGGCAGTGTTTCTGAAATCTTCCAGTTTAGTATCGAAGCCCGCTTTCACCAGCCCTTCGTGCAGTTTGGCTGTAACCCGGTTCATTACCGTCGAATCCTGTTCGTTGATCAGGTAAGAGGTGGTAATATTATAGGTGTTTTGCGTGCTGACCGCCTTTACGATCGGGTTGCCGCCAAAAGCCTCGGTCAGGGCCGGACGCAGTTGCGCTTCTTCTACGGGGCGGTCGAATTGCACATTGAACGAGTATCCGCCTTTGAAGTCCACACCGAGTTCAAATCCGCGGGTGGCAAAGGAAATGATACCAATCAGGGTCAGGACGCCGGAGAACAGGTACGCCCATTTGCGTTTGCCGATCCAGTCGACGTTGACGCCAACCAGCCAATGTTCCGACCACTTATGACTATACGTCATTTCTGTGCCCCGGTCCGCCCACCAATCGGTCAGCAGGCGACCTACCAGAATAGCCGTGAACATGGAGCTGAAAATACCAACCGTCAGTACTGTGCCGAAACCTTTGATCGGGCCAAGACCGAAATAGATCAGCACGATAGCCGTCAGCAAAGTGGTCAGGTTGGCATCTATGATGGCTGGCAAACCGTTGCGGAAGCCTATGGCAACTGCTTTTGCGCCGCTCAATCCATGCCTTATTTCTTCCCGTATCCGTTCATAAATGATAACGTTAGCATCCACGGCAGCGGCCAGGGTGAGTACGATACCGGCAATACCCGGCAGCGTCAGTACCGTGCCCAGCGATGCCAGGGTTCCAATGATGAAGAAGATATTGGCCAGCAGGGCGATAACGCTCACCACACCGCCCCGGGCGTAGTAGGCGATCATAAAGGCGCATAACAAGGCGACGGACAGGATCAGCGCCATGAGCGACTTGTTGATATTGTCGGCGCCGAGCGAGGGCCCAACCTGGCTTTCCTGTACGATACGTGTGCCGGCGGGCAGTTTACCCACTTCGAGAATACTCGCCAGGTCCTTCGCTTCATCGAGGTTGAAGCCCCCCGTGATAGAGGAGTTTCCGCCTTCAATGGGATTGATCACCCGCGGCGCACTCACTACCTCGTCGTCCAACACAATGGCTATTTCCCGGTTACCTGCTTCATAAGCCTGCCGGGTCATATCTGCCCAGATACGGGCGCCCTCGTTATTCATTTGCAGGCTAACGGTAATTTCCCCGGAAGTGGGGTCCGGTTGCTCGCTGGCCCGCACCACGACAGAGCCGTCGAGGCGCGGTTTTTCCTGGTTGCGGAATTTTTTGATGGCGTACAATTCGTATTTGCCGGCGGCAGTGCCGGTTACCCCCTGCTCTTCGCCTACCGGTTTTCGGCTCCAGAGCCACACCAGATCAACCGGAAATAAAGGACGCACTTCCGGACGGTTGAGCAGTTTGGAAATGCTTTCCATCTTATTTTTATCGGCATAACCGATGATCACGCTTTGATTGTCGGCAGCCATGTTGAGGTGCGTCAGGATCGGCCCGGCGGTTTGTTGAGCCGTGACGGTACGCACCGAATCTTTCATAATTTTCGGTTGCGTCGTATCGGGCAGGCCATTGGCGCCGAGTGGATACTCATAAAAAGTATCCCGTACAGTCTGCGGGTTAAGGGCAGAAGAGTCGCCGGACATGATGGCCCGCAGTTTGTTATCGGCCGAGATGAGCGCTGTATTGATGCCTTCGTCGCCGAAACGGTAGGTGTCCCAGAACTCCAGTTTGGCACTTTTCTGCAACATGACGCGCGCACGCTGCGGGTTATCAATGCCGGGGAGTTCCACCAGGATCAGGTCGCGGGCGGCGTCGAGGCTGACGTTGGGCTGCACCACGCCGAGTTTGTCGATACGTTGTTTGAGGCGTTTGTACGTTTCATCAACGGTGCCGTTGGCCAGGTTGCGAATAGTTTGCACGACCGCGGCGTCGGGCGAATCAAAATTGATCTGGCCCCTCAGCGATTCATTACGGGCAAAAATGGATGCCAGCGATTTCCCGCCACCGACTTCCCGCCATGCATTGGCGAATAGCGTAATATAATCGGACTGTTGGTTCTTTTGCGCCTCGGTGGCTTTATCCAATGCCTGCTGAAAGGCCGGATCGGTAGTATTGCCGGCCAGGCTTTTCAAAAAGTCGCGCAGGTCTACCTGGAGCAATACGCTCATACCGCCTTTCAGGTCAAGTCCCATGGCCAACTGGCTCTTTTTCAGGTCGGTATAGGTGAATTTTTTGATCAGCGGAATGGTAAATACCGTTTCGCTGGACATAGAGTCCAGGTAGCTGGCATAGCAGCGGCGCCATTCCGTCGTATTTTTGGATCCGCAATTGTCGGCATACCGGGCGGCGGCATTTTCTACGCTGTTGGTTGGCAGGATGAGCATATACTGGTACAAGCACACCACGGTCAGCGCAATCAGAAAAAATCGTACAACACCTTTACTTTGCATACTTCGTTGAAGTAGTTGATAGAATGATTAGCGTTAGAGGACAAGACAAAACGATCCCGGCGATTAAAAGGCAGGATTTTATCGTTTTGAAAAAAGTGCGCAAATATAGGCAGAACGGGCAAATCAAAGCGGTTTTGACAAAATATATAGACGGAATGCCCCGGATTTTTCAAATTACCGTCATCCTTTCACCAAACGCCCGCTGTTTCGCCAGCCTTTTGCAACAATTGTTCAAATTAGATGTTACAACACCAAATTTATCTGACGATATGGCAATCACAATTATTCCAAAAGAAAAACAAGGCCGCGGTGCTTTCAACGGCGGCGAGATCGTGGAAAACAAACCCATTGGCTTTCCACAGGATCATTCCACTGTACGTCCTTATTCCAATCTTTTTTACTGGGCACATGCCCGCGCCGTGACCGACAGCACTATCGGCCTGCATCCGCACCAGGGTTTTGAAATTTGTTCGTTTGTACTGGCCGGCGAAATCCGGCACTACGATACCAAACTTCGGGAATGGCGCCCCTTGCGCGCCGGCGATGTGCAGATCATTCGCGCCGGTAATGGCATCAGTCATTCGGAGTTT
>JAKLJF010000617.1 GCA_023151335.1 Thermoanaerobaculia bacterium
CGGGCGGGAGTGCTACCAACATTGGCATTCATTTCTTCGATATGCTGCACTGGATTTTTGGCGATGTCCATGAAAATGTGGTACACGTACAAACGCACGACCGCGCCGCGGGCTACCTGCGGCTGGAAAAAGCCCGCGTCCGCTGGTTTTTGAGCATCAACTACAATACCATTCCGGAGGCCGTAAAAAGTACCGGCGCGCGCACTTTCCGGTCCATTACAGTGGAGGGAAAGGAAATGGAATTCAGCGAAGGCTTTACCGACCTGCACACGCTCAGCTATCAGGCCATTCTGGAAGGAAAAGGATTCGGACTGGCGGAAGCAGCCCCCGCCGTCGAAATCGCGCATGCAATCCGTAATGCCCAGGTGCATGGTTTGAATGGCTATCATCATCCCCTGGCCGAATTACCCCTCATTCCACATCCCTTTGAACGGGAATAATTCAATCGTAGATTAATATCTTTAAATTACACACATCCCGGAAATCCGGATAACATTTCAAACCGATCAAATATGGGAGACAGAAATATCGACATCAAGCAGATACTCTTCAAAGGGCTTCACTATTGGTATCTTTTCCTCATTATTACCCCCACTATTCTCGCCGGCGCTTATTTCTATCTGAAATATGCCATGCCAACCTATCAATCGGAAGCCCTGATGCTGATCAAGGACGACGAGAATTCGGGGCAACCCACCGAGGAATTATTCTTCCAGGAGCTGGGTATGGGTAAAAAGAATAAAACCCTGGAAAACGAAACCCTCGTGCTCAAGTCAACGCCACTGATGGCTGAGGTGGTCGGTTTCCGCCTGGAAATAGATGAACAGCAATATTCAGGCGAGTTCGGCAAAGAACTGACCTTACCCTCGGGCGTACTTACGCTCGCGCACAAACCGGGCGAATACGCCAATACGCCTATCAGGCTCGATATTGTACCGGTGATCAGCAAAGCGCGTTCCCTGGCCAACGGTCTGAAAGTGGAAATCATAGGCGACCTGTCCAGTACGCTGAGCCTGAGCATCAAGGATAACTCGCCGGAGCGCGCCCGCGATATCCTGACCGAGGTCATGAACGAGTACAACCAAAACAGTGTTGCGATAAAAAACAAAGCGTTCGAAAACACCATCAATATGGTAAACGAACGCATCAAACTGATCTCTCAAAACCTGTCGGAAGCCGAACAGAGCGTCGAAGCTTATAAGCGGAATTACAGTATGATGAACCTTAGCGCGGAGGGCACTCAACTGTTGAACGACCTGGCCTCGTACAACAAGGAAATTACCGGTTCGGAAGTTCAAATAGAGATTTTGAATTCCATTGAAGATTTCTTGAGTAATAACCGCGGTAACTTCGAATTTGTACCTACCAACTCCGCCCTGAACAACCTGACCCTGTCATCGCAGTTGGAAAGTTTTAACAACCTCCTGAGTGTACGGGAAAAACTGAGAAGCGAAGCCGGCCCTGCACACCCTGATATGGTACTGACCGAACGCCAGATTCAAAATCTGCGCAATACGATCACCGACAACATTCACAATATTAAAAAAGACCTGCAAATAACCAGCAATGCAACTAAAGGGGCCAGATACAACCTGGAAAGCCGTCTGCAAAGCTTGCCCAGGCACGAACGCGAACTGATCAATATTGAGCGCCAGAAAAACGTCATTGAAAACCTGTATCTCTACCTGTTGCAAAAACGGGAGGAAGCAGCCGTTTCCCTGGCCGTTACCGCGTCGAAAGGCCGGGTAGTGGAACCCGCCGACGCTTTCTACACGCCGATTAGCCCCAAAGGCGCTCAAATATGGCTGATCGCCATATTCCTTGGGATCGCCTTACCCATAGGCCTGATACTGTTCCTCGAAGGCTTGAACGATAAAATCCAAACGGAAGACGACATTACCCGGAGCAGTGCGGTGCCGCTGGCCGGTACCCTGGGCCTTAGCCGGAATAAAAACCGGGTCATTGTAACGGAAAACAGCCACACTGCCGTGGCCGAAATGTTTCGCCTGCTTCGGGCCAACCTGGCCTACATTTCGCCGGGCAATGAATTGAAAAGTATCATCGTGACCTCCAGCACCTCCGGTGAAGGAAAATCCTTCATCGCCCTGAACCTGGGCATGACGATGGCGCTTACCGGAAAAAAGGTACTGATCGTCGAACTGGACCTGCGCAAACCCAAGCAGGAATTGTATCATAACGTTGAGCGTTCCGAAGAGGGTTTGGTCAATTACCTGATCAATCCAAAAACACCTACTTACAAGATCATCCGCAACACCGGTTTGCATCAGAACCTTGATCTGATCAGTAGCGGCCCCATACCGCCCAATCCGGGCGAGCTGATCATGTCGCCTCACCTGCGCCTGCTCATCGACGAGATGCGGGAGAAATACGACTTCATTATTTTGGACGCCCCGCCGGTAGGTCGTGTGGCAGACGCCCTGCAAATGAAAGACCTGGCCGAGGCAACCATGTATGTCGTGCGCGCCGGGTACACCTATAAAGGCCAGCTGGAGATTGTAGAAGACATAGCCGCCAAGGATAAAATGCCCAAGCCTTTCATCGTGCTCAACGGCGTTCCGATCAACAAACCGGGATATGGCGGGAAATACGGCTATGGTTACGGCTATGGTTATGGCAAAGGCAAAGGATATTATGAGAAGGAAAAGAAAGCGCCGAAAGTAAAACAGAAGGTCTGATCGCCATGGACGATAAATCGCTCAGCGAAAAATCCCTTTCGGCGATTATCTGGTTGCTTCTGGACAAACTGGGCAGTAGCACCGCCAATTTTATCGTTACCATTGTGCTGGCCCGCCTGTTGTCGCCGGAAGATTTTGGCTTGGTGGCAATGGTCATGGTGTTTTTTGAGTTTTCCTCGGTATTCGTAGAAAGCGGCTTCTCCACGGCGCTGATCCGGGAAAAAGAGATTTCGGAGGTGGACAAATCGACCACATTTATTTTTAACTTCATCTCCGCGCTCTTTTTTTATGGCATCCTCTTCGTCAGCGCCCCGGCGATTGCCGCTTTCTTCAACCAGGAAATACTCGTATGGATCGTGCGAATCATGGGTTTAAACCTCATTTTTAACGCATTTTCCATCATCCAACGCACTTCCCTGATCCAGCAGGTACATTTTAAAACCCAAACAAAAATCCGGTTCTTCACCACTACCCTGTCCGGTCTCCTGGCTATTGTACTGGCGTATCAGGGTTGGGGCGTGTGGAGCCTGGTCGTTCGTTTTGTGATAATGGATCTGCTGGACTCGGTGTTGCTTTGGGCCATGAACCGCTGGCGTCCCTCGGCAGGATTCAGCAAAACTTCTTTTAAAAAGCTTTTCGGGTTCGGCTCCAAAATACTGGCAGCGGCGGTGCTTGATAAATTTTACACGCATATTTACAAGCTGCTCATCGGCAAGTTTTTTACCGCCGCCACGCTGGGGTTCTATACGCAGGCCAACAATTTCACCAACATGGTGATCAACACCCTGTTCCGGACTATACACAATGTCACCTATCCCGTACTGTCCAAACTGCAGGACGACACCGAAAAACTCAAAGCCGGGTATCGCAAAATCCTGAAACTCAGCTCCTTTGTGATCATACCCGCCCTGGTTACGCTGGGCGTGCTCGCCGAACCGGTACTGATCGCCCTGGTCGGTGAAAAATGGCTCCCGTCGGCCCCCATGCTACAACTGCTCTGCCTGTCGGGACTGACCTATCATTTCAGTACCATCAACCTCAATATGCTGCTGGTGCTGGGGCGGTCCGATCTCGGCCTTAAGCTGGA
>JAKLJF010000618.1 GCA_023151335.1 Thermoanaerobaculia bacterium
TCCGCCGCGGCGGAAGGGGTCGGGTTTCACGCGCAAGGCGAAAAGCCTAAAATCCTTAAGTCAACGGCATTGCCCTTTAGGGGTCGGGGCCAGGGCTTGGGGCCGGGGGGCGCGCCACCGGCCATTTATACCCGCCACCACAGATTTTTTCGCGCCGGCGGCTGCCATCGAGACCAAAAAACGAATTTTTAGTTAAAAAACTAAATATTAGTTTAACAACTAAAGTTTAGTTATACATTTGTCTTTTTTACCGCCATGTTCTCCGTTCAATATCTCCTCGAATCGGCTTTTGGCCTGGCTTGCCTGTACGCGTTGTACTGGTTGTTTTTTCGCCGCGAAACCTTTTTTCAATGGAACCGCGCCTACCTGTTGCTGGCGCCGCTGCTGGCCCTCACGGCGCCGGCGCTGCACATCCGGCTGGAGCGGGCGGCGTCGTACATTTTTCCCAGGCCGTGGAATTGCCCGCCGGCGTCACGCCGTTTGTGCTGCCGTTAAATGAAATAAAGGCCAAAGGCGTGTTGTTCGCGCGGCTCGATATGGCCGTCGGGGTGAGCGGAACTACCCGGATGGTGGTGGAATAGTGTGAAGTTTTTATTGCCACGCCGCCAGCAGCCCGCCCATCAGCATGAGCGTGAGCATCCAGTAGCCGGCGTTTACGGCGACGTATTTAAAACTTTTGCGTTCGAAAAGCGCGTTGGTGCCCATGATAGGCAGGGCGATCATCAGTCCGGCGATAAAAAAGCCGTGAAAGGCGCCGTGTTTGAAGGTGTGGTTGCCGGCGGCAAGATTGGTTTTGTAGTATTCGAGCCAGCGGCCGGCTTCGGAGGCCGGGTCGGGGTTCATGGTGCCGTCGGTGACGTAATACAGCGCCCCGGCCACGAAACTGTCGTGGAAGGAGATGGTGTGGACGGAGACGGCCAGCAGCAGACTCAGCAGGAAGGACAGGCCGAAGATCAGGGCCATGTTGCCCGATTTGATCTTTTCTTCGGTCATGCCTGCTACCTGCATCCAGGTATTGCCGAACACTTTCGGGTGATACCAGATAAAACCGACGATCATGGGTATCAGGGCCGCGACGATAATGGCAAGAAAGTTCATAGGTGAAATTTTGGTGAACAGTTGATTTTTTATTTCGAGCGAAAGGTAGCGAAGTAAAACGGAAAATTGTATACCTTGTTAAACATTTTGTTTTGCGAATGATCGCCCGAAGATATTTCAGGTTTCTTAACTTTGCCATCGCCTATCACCCGCTTAACAAATGAAATACTGACTTTGGCACGGGCTTCCTTTCGATTTTTGGATAACATGCTGGCCATGTTCCTGCTCTTCGCGCTTGTTCCACCGGTCGCGGCACAGGAATATATAGCCAGGGTGGAGCATTTCGGCGTGGAGCAGGGATTGTCGCACCGGCAGGTGAATTCAATTTTCCAGGACAGCCGGGGTTTTATCTGGCTTGCCACGCTCAATGGGCTGAACCGCTTCGACGGGTATTCTTTCCGGACGTACAATAAGGAAAAAGACGGCCTGCATTTCAACGATATCAGCCTGGTGAGAGAAGACGCCGAAGGCTGGCTGTGGTTGTTCGCGCCGGAACGCAAGGGTATTTGCCTGTTTCATCCCGAAAGCGGAAAAGTGCTTTCCCTGGAGGAAAAGTTTGGCCGGCAGTACCCCTCGTTCGAGGCCGGCAGGATAAAAGGCTACTGTGTGCGCGACGAAGAAGACGGCGCGCTCTGGTTATCGGCAGCCGGTACGGGGCTGTTGTTCCGGTATCACCCGAAAAGCGGCGTCGAATCTTATCCGGTGGAAGGGCCGCGCGACATCCGGCCCATTTATTTTTCCCCGGGAAAAACGATTTGGGCAGAAACAGACAGCTACGAACTGGTAGAACTGGACCGCAAAGGCAAGGTGTTGCAATGGTTTCCCAACCTGTGGTTGTATGGGCATTGGGCCATCGATGAAACCGGTATTTTGGCCATTACCCGAAAATCCGGGGGAGGTGACGATTTCTGCTATCTCAACCTGAAAGGAGAAGAATTGCCCATACGTCCGCATGGTTTGACGCACGACAGCGGCCCGCATCCCGCGCTCGTTTTTCCTTTCAACGCCGACGGCGCCTTCGTCATCCATGACCGCCTCGTAGACCGCCGGGGCGCCACCCTGGCGCAATGGGCGTTCGATCAGCACGACCGGTTCAATTTCATGTGGCGCGCGTTCCTGAAAGACCGCGCCGGCAGGTATTGGCTGGGCGACGATTTCGGGTTTTACCTGCTGCAGATCAAAAAAAACCGCTTTCAACATTATTTTTATAAAAAAAACGCCAAACCAGGCATGGGCAACAGTATCCGCGGCATCGTGGCCACAACGGACAAGCTGTACGCCAACCTGGAAAGCCACGGCCTTTTTGAATGGGATTTTCGCAGCGGGAAAAGCCGGCAAGTGGCAATAACCGGCGCTGGCTGGGGGAACTATGGCCTGGCGTTTGCCAAAAACGGCGACATTTTTTCCGGACGGCAGTCGGCCTTTTACCGCCTTGATCCGGACGCCGCGACGGGAAAAAAGATACCGGCCCGTTTCGATGCCTGGGCATTTTGCGAAGACCATGCCGGCGTCCTGTGGCTCGGTTCGTCAAGCGACGGACTTCACACAATGGCCCCGGATGCAACGGCGCCCACGCCTTTTAACCAATACAATGGCTTCGAAACGCTGGGGTCGGCCTTTGTACTACATATTGCGCCAGATACATCCGGCATCCTTTGGGTGTGCGGTAGCAACGGCTTTTACAAAGTACATCCGCAAAAGGGCGTACTCGCCCGGTACTGGCCGGGCGGGGCAGGCGAGTTTTATCTGCCCGCCGAAAATTTTCTGCATTGCTACCTCGATGCCGGCGGCGTGTTTTGGTTCGCCACCTCCAACGGCCTGCTGCGGGTAAATTCCAGGATAGATGCCGGGGGCAGCCGCTCGCCCGTTTGGGACGGACAGTCGGGCAAATGGTTCAACCGTGCCGGCGGACTGTCGAACGACTTTATTTACGCTGTTTACGAGGACAAGCGGGGCAGGCTGTGGCTGCCAACCGACAACGGCATTATTTGCCTGGATAAAAAAACGGAGGCCGTTAAAACCTATTTCTTGTCCGACGGCCTCTCCGACGCGGAGTTCAACCGCAAGGCGCATTTTCAGGCGCCCGGCGGCACGCTGTATTTCGGCGGGCTGAACGGCATCAACGCGTTCAACCCCGCCGATTTTGACGAGGTGAACGATATGCTGACCGACATTCCGCTTGCGCTGACAGCGTTTAAACAATTCGACGGGACACAAAACCGGCTCGTCGACCGCACCGTCGAACTGCTCCGCTCCCGCACCATCGTACTCCGCCCCGACGACCGTTTTTTTAATCTCGAAGTGGCCCTGCTGAGTTTCGAAGCGCCGCAAATGATCCAGTACGCCTGGAAAATAGAAGGCCTCGACAAGGACTGGCACTATCAGAAAGAGCGGCAGATCAATTTTGGCGGGTTGGCGTATGGCGATTATACCCTGCATATCAAAGCCCGGGCCGCCGACGGCCAGTGGTCGCCCAACGAATTGACCTTTACCGTACAGGTATTGCCGCCCTGGTACCTGCGCGCGTGGTTCCTGATACTCGCGGCCCTCCTGCTGGGCGCCGGAATACGCGCTTATATCCGCTGGCGCAGCCGCCAACACATGCTGGAGCAGAAGAAACTGGAAGGCCTGGTGAACAAGGCAACCGAACGCATCGAGCAGGACAAACAGACGATTGAAAAA
>JAKLJF010000619.1 GCA_023151335.1 Thermoanaerobaculia bacterium
AACATCGCCCAGCAAGGCGCAAGCAGCGGCCAGGTACTCAAATGGAACGGCAGCGCCTGGACACCGCAAAACGACAGCGACTCGGGCGGCGACGACTGGGGCGCGCAAACAGCCGTCACCGGCGCCGCGCTATCCGGCAACGGCACGGCGGGCAATCCGCTGAACATCGCCCAGCAAGGCGCAACCAGCGGCCAGGTACTCAAATGGAACGGCAGCGCCTGGACGCCGCAAAACGACAGCGACTCCGGCGGCGACGACTGGGGCGCGCAAACGGTTGAGGCAAGTGCCGAGTTTGGCGGTAATGGCACATCGGCTTCACCTCTTGCATTAGCACAGCAAAGCGCGGCAACCGGGCAGGTGCTCAAATGGAACGGCTCATCCTGGTCGCCTGCCGATGACCTGATCGGTACAGGCGGTGGCGGTGGCAATACCTATTTTGCAGGACCCGGCATTAGCATCACTGGCACCGCACCTAATCTGACCATTAACAATACCGGGGACCTGGACGAAACCAATGAATTGCAAACGTTGTCGCTGACGGGCAATGACCTGACGCTTTCGGACGACGGAGGCACGGTAACACTACCTATCCCTGTTGTTAATAATTATAGCGCCGGTACAGGCATCGATATCACTGGTACTGCTCCTGATTTTACTATTGTTAATACCGGCGATGCCGACAACGATCCGGCCAATGAGTTGCAGACCTTATCCCTCACGGGAAACGATCTTACCCTGTCGGACGGAGGTGGCACCGTGGCTCTTCCGCCAAGCAATTCTTATGACGCCGGCGCCGGTATCGATATTACAGGCACTGCTCCTAACTTTACGATCATCAATACCGGCGATGCCGACAACAATCCGGCCAATGAAATCCAAACTTTGTCGCTTACAGGTAACGACCTCAGTCTTTCCAATGGTGGCGGCACGGTTACCTTGCCAGCTGATAATACGTACACCGCGGGTCCGGGGATCAGTATCACCGGTAGCGCGCCCAATCTGACGATCAATAACACGGGCGATGCTGACAACGACCCCGCCAACGAATTACAAAATCTCAGCCTGAATGGCACACTCTTGAAAATCACAGGCACCAACAGCACTGTGAGCCTGGATACAGTCCTGAATAACGTAAGCGGCCTTTGGATTGCTAATGGCAATAATATCAGTAACACCAACTCTGGCAATGTGGGCGTTGGCACAACCACGCCTGCTGCCAAATTCCATGTTAAAGCAAACGGACAAGCCATACGGGTGGAAGGCGACAACGCACAAATTGGTTTTGCCAAAACCGGCGGTGGACCGACGGGTTTTATCGAAAAAGCATCTGACTATTTAAGTATTGCAACAATTGACTCTTCCTCCATTTTGTTGACCACGGCTAATGCGAAATCCCTTTTTGTAGATGGCGTCAGCGGGAACGTAGGCATTGGCGATCACAATACCGGCGACGCCAAACTGGCGGTTTATCACGATCAGAACGGCGGTTTTTTGCTTCAAAACAACGTGGGGATCAATTGGGAATTCGTAGTTGCGCCGCTCGGCAGTTTGCAACTATACAACAGTTTTCTTGGCAGTGGTTTCCCGGCGGGCACATTCGCGCCCAATGGTATTTACACGCCTTCTGACCGCCGGCTAAAAAAAGATGTTAAGGATTTACCCGGTGTGCTGAACAAACTGACGAAACTAAACCCGGTGTCATATCACTATTTGCCCGAAAAATCGAATAGCCCTCTTTCAATAGGCTTCCTTGCCCAGGATGTACAAACGTATTTTCCGGAATTGGTAACTGAAAACGTCACCCGCGATGGCAATACGTATCTCGGCCTCAATTATGCAGGCTTTGGGGTGCTGGCGGTAAAAGCCGTACAGGAACAACAGACGCAAATAGAATCGCTTCGGCAGGAAAATGATGAACTGCGCAGCAGGCTGAACCTGCTGGAATCAAAAATAAACCAATTGGTGGGGCAAGCAAAAAAATAAAGCCGGCAGAAGGGATTAAAAAATGCCACAAGACTGCGATTTATCCGCAACTTGTGGCATTTTTTAGCGGCAAGTGTACCTTTGTCATGTTTGATTGATCCATTCATTAATGAGAAGACTACGATGCGCCAAATTATCCTGTTCAGCCAACTTATTCCATGGCTGCTCGCCTGGCTATTGCCGACCTGTCTGAAAAGTCAAACTTTTTTTTGGCGGGATACCTTTTGCTCCAACCAGATTTTGTTGATCAACGGACATTTATACGGCCCGGACAATCCGGTCGGCACCGAAATACTCCCCGGTGCTTCGGCAAGTGGCGCTGACAGTATCATAGAAGTAAGGTTGGTGTTTTATCAACCGTCCGTGGTCGTTTTAGACCAGATCAGGTGCCAGACAGACACGGTTTGGATAAACGGTGTTCCTTATCATGCCAATTATTATATCGGCGAAGAAACGATAGAAGGCGGCGCTGCCAACGGATGCGACAGTATTATTAAAGTGAATCTGACTTTTTCGGACCGGGTTATTTCAAAAATTGAACAACCGATTTGTGAAGGCGATACCATAATGATCAATGGCGCAGCGTACAGTGCCTTTCGCCTGAAAGGAGAGGAGATTATTGCCGGGGGGGCTACCGGGGGGTGCGATAGTGTGGTACAAATTATGCTAACGCCCGTTCCACTCCCTTTTATTGAAATCACGGACACGCTTTGCCCGGACAGCTTCCTGATCATTAATGGTACCCGGTATGACAACAATAACCGCTCCGGGCTGGAAATCCTTCCCAACGCCGGGTACCTGGGCTGTGATTCACTGGTAAACGTCAGGCTCACGTTCCGGGAACTCTGGGTTGCCCTTGGAGAAGACCTTGAACTCGGCGCGGGCGACAGCATTTGTATT
This sequence comes from Thermoanaerobaculia bacterium, assembly GCA_023151335.1. Taxonomy (GTDB): domain Bacteria; phylum Bacteroidota; class Bacteroidia; order Chitinophagales; family Saprospiraceae; genus M3007. The sequence continues at coordinate 2,884 of JAKLJF010000619.1, forward strand.
ACTCCGCTGTACAATTTTCGCCCGGACTCGCTGATCTGGACCCCTACCCCACCCTGCGTCGACCCGGATTGTTTCCTTTATTGTAAAACCTTCTTTGCCGGCCAGCAATTCCAGGTTGCGGCAACCGGCCCCGGAGGTTGCGTTCTGCGTGACACTATACAGGTTAAGGTCAGAAAACAACCTAATTATTACGCGGCCAATGTTTTTAAACCCGATGCGCAATGGCCCAACAATTATTTTTCCCTGAACGCCAGCGCCGGCATATCCCTCGTCCGGTATATACAAATCGCCGATCGCTGGGGAGAAATTTTGTGGGAACGCCATGACATGCCTTTAAACGACCCGGAAAGCGGCTGGAACGGCATGTACAACGGAAAAATGGCGCCACCCGGCGTGTATATCTTTTGGGCCGAACTGGAATGGTGGGATGGAACGAAAGAGATTGCAAGCGGCTCTTTCACCCTACTGAGATAAATAAATTTACGATTTACGATTTACGATTGGGGTATCCGAAGAAATGGTTGTACCCAGCTTTATAGAGGGCACTTTAATCGTAAATCGTAAATCGTAAATCGTAAATCGTCAGTCTTTTACTTCTTCTTCAATAGTAATGCTGGTAGGCCCAGCGATGATCTTGAACTCAGTCCGCCGGTTGAAGCGGTGTTCTTCGTCGGGACATTCGACGCCGTTTTTACAGCGGTTCAGGATGAATTTCTCCCCGGATCCAACGGCGACGATACGATCGGCTGCGATTCCTTTCGTCACCATCCAGGTTTTTGCGCTATCGGCGCGTCGTTGAGAAAGTTTTTCGTTGTAATCGTCGCGCCCCTGGGCATCGGTATGCGAGGACAGTTCAATTTTCATGTCCGGATAACGGTTCATCAGATCGAC